>SIRV01000244.1 GCA_004366195.1 Actinomycetota bacterium | reverse complement strand
TAGTCGTCGAGCATGTCGAAGTGGAACTCGTTGATGTCGGGGTGGTGGACGACGTACTTCGCGAAGAACCCCGCGGACAGGGCCGCCACGATCATGAGCCCGATCAGGAACAGGCCGACCAGGGCCACCCGATCTCGGCGGAAACGCCGCCAGAACAGCTGCCACGGGGTCCGTCCCTCGACCCCGGCACCGGGCCCGAGGGACGGCTCCAACCCCGCCTCTTCCCGAGCCCCTTCCGTCGCGACCTTGCTCACGCGCCCGAGCCCCGTCCCGTCATGCGAGCGTCCGCTGGCGGCCCGGGCAGGCGCCGGGCCGGTTCCCTCAGACTATACGGAGGACGCCCGCCCCGAGGGTGGAGCCGTGGGACCCCCGCCGTCCCGACCTCAGGCCCGCAGGAGGTCCACGACATGCGGGAGGATGTCCGTCCCTCGGATCTCTCCGATGGCCCCCGTCGCGCAGGCCCGCTCCCCGAAGGCCTCGACGCCGTCGGGCGAGACACCGCCGCCCCACACCAGCAAGGGGACGGGGTCCGCCGTGTGGGCCTTCCGCACGCAGGAGGTGGCGTGGTCCGCGGTGACCACCACGATCGTCCGGTCCGGGTCCAAGCGCGGCAGCACCTCCCCGAAGAACGCGGCGTCGATCGTCGCGATCACGTCGCGCTTGTCCCCCGCACGGCCGTCGTGGGCCGGGACGTCCGGCCCCTTGAGGTGCACGTACAGCGCGTCGTAGCCCTCCAAGGCCTCGGCCGCGAGGGTCGCCCAGCGAGCGTACGCCTCCTCGTCGGCGAGCCGCGGGACGTCGACCGGCGCCATCCCCAGCAGGATGGCGATCCCCCGCTCGACCGGCATCTCCACGAAGCAGCCCCACGAGGGACCGAACCGGTCACGGATCGGCTGCAGGGCCGGTCGATGATCCCCCGCGTCCCGCGTGAGGATGAGGTTCGCCGGAAGCTTCCCGGCCGCCCGCCGCCGGACGTTGATCTCCGACGCATCGAGGATCTTGGCCGAGCCCTCCACGAACGCGTTCGTGAGCTCGGCCGCGCGGCGCGCCGCCTCCGTGTCCTCGAGCGGCTCGGCCCGTGCGACCTCGGGCTCGAACGTCTCCAGGGCGACGCCGAGCGACCCCTCCTTGCGGTAGGCGGGATCGGTGTTGGTGATGGCCGCCGACAGCGGCGACCCGTCCTCCGTGCGGATCACCAGCGCCCCGCGGTGCTCCACGGTGGCCCGGAGCGTGAACGTCGCTCCTGGCAGCCGCAGCTTCTCGTTCACCTCCTCGGCCAGGGCCCGCGCCTCCTCGGAGGAGAGGTCGCGGCCGACCCGCCGGTCCACGATCCGCGGCCAGTCCGCCGTCGCGAAGTTCACCCGGTGCGCCAGATCGCCGTCGCGGAACTCCATCCCGGCCCCGATGGCCTCGATCACGCCTCTGCCCGGGTGCTCCTCGCTCGGGTCGTAGCCGAGGATGGCGAACACCGCGATGTCCGACTCCGGCGCGATGCCCGGACCGACCGTCACCACGGTTCCCGTCCTTCCTCGGCGGGCGAGGAGATCCAGGTTCGGGGTGGGCGCCGCCTCGAGCGGCGTCCGGTCGTCGAGCTCGGGCACGGGGTCGTCCCCGAGGCCGTCCAGGCACACGTACAGCAGCCGCTTCACGGGACCTCCTCAGCGGTACTTGATGATGAGCGCGAAGCTCTCGGGGTCGAGGCTCGCGCCACCGACGAGCGCGCCGTCGATCTCGGGGTGCGCCATGAAGTCGCGGATGTTGCCGGGCTTCACGCTTCCGCCGTACTGGATCCGGACGGCCTCCGCGACCTCGGTCGAGTAGCGCGCGGCGAGCGCGCGCCGGATCGTCCCGATCGTCTCCCCGGCATCGGCCGGCGATGCGTTCCTCCCGGTCCCGATGGCCCAGACCGGCTCGTAGGCCACCACGAGCTCGGCGGCCTGCTCCGCGGACACGCCCTGCAGGTCGCGCTCGATCTGCCCCACCACCTTCTCCTCGGTGAGGCCGGCGTCGCGCTCCGAGAGCGTCTCGCCCACGCACAGGATCGGCCGCATCCCGTGCGCCAGCACCGCCCGCACCTTCCGGTTGACGATCTCGTCCGTCTCCCCGAAGAGCTCCCGTCGCTCGGAATGCCCCACGATCACGTAGCGGACCTTCAGGGCCGCGAGCATGACGGGGGAGATCTCGCCGGTGAACGCCCCCTCGTCCTCGAAGTGGACGTTCTGCGCCCCGAGGCCGAACGGCAGCCGATCCGAGTCGATCAGCGTCTCGACCGACCGGAGCGAGGTGAACGAGGGGCAGATCACGACCTCGACCCGCTCCGTGTCCTCCGCGTCGAGCAGGTACGAGAGCTTCTGGACGGCCTGGATGGCCTCCAGGTGCGTCTTGTGCATCTTCCAGTTGGCCGCGATGATCGGGCGCCTGCCCATCTACCCCTCCTCCAGCACCGCGATACCCGGCAGGCGCCGTCCCTCGAGGAACTCCAGGGACGCGCCGCCGCCGGTGGACAGGTGGACGTCCCCCTCCTCCAGCCCGAACCGGGCGATCGCCGCCAGGCTGTCCCCGCCGCCGGCGACGGTGTAGGCGCGGGCGCCGGCGATCGCCGTCGCCACACCGCGGGTGCCGGCCGAGAACGGCTCGAGCTCGAAGACGCCCATCGGCCCGTTCCAGAAGATCGTCCTCGCGTCGGCGATGATGCGGGCGAACTCCTCCACGGTCCGCGGGCCGATGTCGAGCCCCATCTCCCCCGCGGGAACCTCCGCGGCCGGGACCGTGCGGCGCGGCGCGTCCTGACGGATCTCCGGAGCGGCCACGACGTCGACCGGCAGCTCGAGGAGCACGCCCCGCTCCTCGGCGCGCCGTCGCGCCGCCCGGACCTCCTCGAAACGGTCCGGCTCGACCAGGCTGGCGCCCACGCTCCCGCCCTGCGCGGCGATGAAGGTGAAGGCCATCGCTCCGCCGATCAGGAGCGCGTCGACCCGCTCGATCAGGGCGCCGATCGTCGAGAGCTTGTCGGAGACCTTGGCGCCGCCCAGGACCGCCACGTACGGGCGCTCCGGCTCGCCGAGCAGGCGGGAGAGGGCCTCGACCTCCCGCTGGAGGAGCCGACCCGCCGCCGCCGGACGCCCGCGCTCCAGCATGAGCCGCGGGAGAGCCTCCACCGAGGCGTGGGCGCGGTGGACGGCGCCGAACGCGTCGTCGACGTACGCGTCGGCCAGGGCGGCCAGCTCCGCGGCGAAGCCGGGATCGTTCGCCTCCTCCCGAGGGTCGAACCGCAGGTTCTCCAGGTAGAGAACCTCGCCGGACGCGAGGGCCCCCGCGGCGGCCGCCACCTCGGGGCCGGTGACCGCGGGGACCGCGCGGACGGGGCGCCCGAGCAGCTCCGCCAGGCGCGCCGCCACGGGCGCCAGCCGCAGCTCCTCCCGGACCTGCCCCTTGGGCCGTCCGAGATGGGAGGCGACGACGAGGGCCGCACCGCGCTCGAGCAGCTCCGTGATCGTCGGCAGGCTCGCGCGGATCCGCGCGTCATCCGCCACGCGACCGCCCTCGAGGGGGACGTTGTGGTCCACGCGGACGAAGACGCGGAGCCCGGCGACCCCGCCCAAGGTCTCCAGGGTACGGATGCCCATCGCGCCTCGCCTACAACGAGGCCGCGACGATGTCGACGAGGTCCACCAGCCGGTTCGAGTACCCCCACTCGTTGTCGTACCAGCCGAGGACCTTCGCCAGGCGGCCCTGGGCCATCGTGGCCTGGGCGTCGAACGTGCACGACGCCGGCGAGCCCAGGATGTCCGTGGAGACGATCGGGTCCTCCGTGTACACGAGCCGTCCGCCCGAGAGCGGTCCGCTCTCGGCCGCCTTCCGGAAGGCCTCGTTGATCTCCTCCACGCTCGCCTCCCGCGAGAGCGTCACCACGAGATCGGTCACCGACCCATCGGGGACGGGGACCCGCAGCGCGATGCCGTCGAGCCTCCCTTGCAGATGAGGCAGCACGAGGCCGATCGCCTTCGCGGCCCCGGTCGAGGTCGGGATGATGTTCACCGCCGCCGCCCGGGCGCGCCGGAGGTCCTTGTGCGGCAGATCGAGGATCCGCTGGTCGTTCGTGTAGGCGTGGACCGTCGTCATGAACCCCTGCTCGATGCCGAAGGCGTCGTCGAGCACCTTGGCCATCGGCGCCACGCAGTTCGTCGTGCAGGACGCGTTGGAGATCACGTGGTGCGTCGCCGGGTCGTAGGCGTCGTCGTTCACGCCGAGAACGACGGTGAGGTCCTCGCCCTTGGCCGGCGCGCTGATGATCACCTTCTCCGCCCCGGCGGCGAGGTGCTTCTCGGCGTCCTCGCGCTCGGTGAACAGGCCGGTGGACTCCACCACGATCCGCACGCCCAGCTCCTTCCAGGGAAGCTCGGCGGGGTCCCGGACCGAAAGGACCTTGATCTCGTCGCCGTCGACGGCGATCCCCTCCTCCGTGGCCCGTACGTCGGCCTCGAGCGGCCCGAGCACCGAGTCGTACTTGAGCAGGTGAGCCAGGGTCTTCGCATCGGTGATGTCGTTGACCGCGACGAAGTCCCATCCCTTGCCCTGCCGCTTCGCGGCGCGGAAGAAGTTGCGTCCGATCCGGCCGAA
>ML214201.1:5091-6180 GCA_004366195.1 Actinomycetota bacterium | reverse complement strand
AGCGCATCGGCGAAGAAGGCCTTGAGCTCCTCGGTGGTCTGGTCGGCGGCGAACCAGACGGACACGCCGCCCTCGCTGCCCACCGAGTACACCGGCTCGGCGCCCTCGGGCACGGGGAAGCCCTCCGGCCATCCCTCGGGGTACCGCCCGGTGCCGATCTGGACCCCGCCCGAGGGTCCCTCGATGGTGATCCCGCCCTCGCCGTCCTGGCCGACCTCGGCCTGGCCGCCGCCCGGCAGCTCCACGGTCGTCTTCCCGTCACCGCCGCAGGCCGTGAGGCCGAGCGCGAGGACCGCCGTCCACGTCAACGCGGAGACCTTCTTCAGCATGGGAGAGTCCCTCCTTCCGGTTCGGCGCGGCCCGACGGACCGTGCCTCGGCGCGGAGCATACCCGGCCCTCAGACCCGCGGCCGGATCCTGGTGCCGGCCGGCGTGTCCATGACCTCGAGGCCCATGGCCAGGAGCCGGGAGCGGATCGCGTCGGCCCTGGCGAAGTCCTTCGCCGCCCGGGCCGCGTCGCGCTCGGCGATGAGCGCCCGGACCTCCTCGGGCGGCTCCCACCGCTCGCGGGCCGTCCGGCCGAGGTCGAGGCCCAGGACGCGGTCGAAGGAGAGCAGGAGGGCGGCCTTCTCGCCGGGCGGGAGGTCCGAGGCGGCGGCCTCGTTCAGGACCACGAGGGCCTGGGGCATGTTCAGGTCGTCGGCGACGGCCTCCCGGAAGCGCCGGTCGAGCTCGCGGGCGGGCTCGGAGAGGCGCTCGGCGGGCTCGCCCCACTCCGCGACGCGCTGGCGCAGGCGCCGCACGTGCTGGTCGGCGGCCCGCATCGCCTCTTCCGAGAAGTCCATCTCGCTCCGGTACCGGCTCTGGAAGGTGAGGTACCGGAAGGAGAGCGGGTCGAAGCCCGCCGCCTCGAGATCGGTGATCCGCAGGATGTTCCCGGCCGACTTCGCCATCTTCTGCCCGACCATCCGCAGGTGGCCGCCGTGGACCCAGATCGAGACGACCCGGTGGCCCGTGGCCCCCTCGGACTGGGCGATCTCGTCCTCGTGGTGGGGGAAGATTAGGTCCACGCCCCCGGTGTGGATGTCG
>ML214201.1:0-5081 GCA_004366195.1 Actinomycetota bacterium | reverse complement strand
GCTCGCCGAGGTACTTCATCGACATCGCCGAGCACTCGATGTGCCAGCCGGGGAAGCCCTCGCCCCAGGGACTCTCCCACTTCATGAGCCGCCCCGGTCCGGCCTTCTTCCAGAGGGCGAAGTCCGCGTGGAAGCGCTTGTTGGGGTCGATCTCGAGCTCCTGCCGGTAGCCGGCGCGGAGCTGATCGAGGGTGTTGCCGGAGAGCTTGCCGTACTCGGGGAAGGACTGCACGTCGTAGTAGACGTTCCCGCCGACCTCGTAGGCGTGGCGGCGCTCGATGAGCCGCTGGGTGAGCTCGATCATCTCCGGGATGTGCTCGGTCGCCCTCGGGTAGACGTGGGCCGGGAGGATGCCGATCTTCGCCGTGTCCTCCAGGAAGGCCCGCGTGTACTTCTCGGCGATCTCCCGGGGCGAGAGGCCTTCGTCCTCGGCGGCGAGGAGCATCTTGTCCACGGCCTGCGTGGAGGACTCGTCGGTCATGTGCCCGACGTCGGTGATGTTCAGGACCTGGGTGACGCGGTAGCCCTCGAACTCGAGCGCCCGGCGGACGAGGTCGGCCAGGAGGAACGTCCGCAGGTTCCCGATGTGCGCGTAGCGGTAGACCGTGGGACCGCACGTGTACATGCGCACGTGCCGGTCGTCCACGGGGACGACCTCCTCGACGGCCCGGGTCAGGGTGTTGTACAGGCGCACGCAGCGTCAGTCTAGCGGGGCCCGACCATCCGCCCGCTCAGAGCACGTCGGGCCGGGGCGGCGGCGCGAGGGGCTCGCCCTCGCGCCGCCCGTTCCCCTCGGGCGCTCCGAGCGGGAGCTCGATCGGCTCGCGCTCGCCGAGCTCGGCCATGAGGGCCTCGATCTCGTCCCCGATGAGCTCCTCGCGCTCGAGGAGCGCGTCGCGGATGCCCTCCACCACGTGGCGCTTGCGCTCCAGCAGCGCGCGCACCCGGCGTCGGGAGTCCTCGAGGAGCGCGTCGACCTCCTTGCGCCGCTCGGGGTCGGCCAGGACGGCCTTGATGGGGTTCTCGCCGGCGAGGGGATTCGCCAGGACCCCGGCGGAGACCAGGCTGCGGCCCATCCCGTAGATCCCGACGTACGCGGCGGCGTTCCACGTCGCGGCCTCGAGGTCGCTGGAGGGCCCGGTCGTCGTCTGCCCGAACCACATCTCCTCGGCCACCAGGCCGGCGAGGGACACCTGGATCCGGGCCAGGATCTCCTTCTGCGTACGGAGGTACCGGTCCTCGACGTCCTGGCCGTGGACGAGGCCGAGGGCGCCCTCGCGCTTCTGGATGGTGATCACCTGGATCTGGCGCTCGCCCCGCTCGAGCGTGTACGAGGCGACGGCGTGGGCGGCCTCGTGGACGGCGACCATCCGCTTCTCGCGCTCCGTGTAGGTGACGGGCTGCTTCAGCCCCACCTCCTCGGCGAGCTTGGCCTGCCAGAGGTCGTCCCACCGGAGGGCGTCGCGCCCGTCCTGGAGGGCGAAGATCAGGGCCTCGTTCACGATGTTCTTGATCATCGCCGGCGAGTACCCGACGGTCATCCGAGCCAGCCGGTCCACGTCGATCGGCTCGTGACGGACCTTGGCCAGGTAGTACTTGGCGATGTCCCGCCGGCCCTCGTGGTCGGGAAGGCCGACGTGGATCTTGCGGTCGAACCGTCCCGGCCGGAGCAGGGCGGGGTCGAGCGTGGAGGCCCGGTTCGTCGCGCCGATGACCATGATGTTGTAGAAGGGGACCTTCGGCTTGGCGCGGAAGAGCACGCGACGGACGTGCCGCCAGAGCCCGCGCGGCACGACCAGCCCGTCCATCTGGACGAGGAGCTCGTTGATCACGCCGAGCCCGCCGCCGCCCCACAGCCCGCCCATGACCACGCGGTCGGGGCCGCGGTCGGCGCTCGCTCGGTCGGTCACGAGGCCGCGGCTCATGCCGATCGCGTCGAGCTCGTCGACGAAGATCACGGCGCCGCCGTACTTGTCGGACATCGCGCGGGCCTTGGAGAAGAGCCGGCGCATCTTGAGCTGCGGGATGCCGAGGAACATGTTGGCGAACCCCGAGCCGGAGGCGTAGAGGAACGGCACCCGCGTGGATCCCGCGATGGCCTTCGCGAGCAGCGTCTTCCCGGTCCCCGGCGGCCCCTCGAAGAGGATCCCGTGGGGCGGGTAGCCACCCATCTGACGGAAGTCCTTGAACCCCTGGAACAGGCGCAGGACCTCCTTCGTGGCCTCCACGGCCGCCGGCTGGCCCCGGACGTCGTCGAAGGTGATGTCGTACTCGCCGGGGTAGATCACGTACGTGTTGCCTCGGGCGAGGAACCAGAACATCGCCACGAACTGGAGGACGACGAAGGACATGATGAACAGCAGGTAGATGACGAGCCCCCGGTACTGGGCGAGCGTCACCCCCGGATGCAGGAGCGCGTCGGTGGGGCGCACCCCCATGAAGAGGTAGGCGATGCCCACGTAGGCGGCGAGGAACAACGCTCCTCGCTTCGCCCATCTGCCGTAGCGTCGGTACTGCTCCATGGCGGTCCTCCGGCCCTCGGGGATGCATCGCAGCATACGACGGGGGCGTGGGAAAGCCCAGGCAGGTAGGGTTGCGACGATGGCCACGGCCGACAGGGCGGAACGGGCGATGGCGGCGCGCGACGAGGTGCTCGCCGCCGCGGCCCGCTTCACCGAGGCGGCGGAGGAGGTCGTCGCCGACGCGGTCCGGCGGCGGTTCGAGGCGCTCGTGGCGGGGTCCGGCGTGGCGGAGCCGGCGCGCCGGGCGATCCGGGAGGCGGGGGAGCGGGCGCTCGCGCGCGGGGTGGCCGCGATGCGGGAGCGCCTGGCCGACCCCGACGTCTGGCTCTCGCCGATGACGCTCCCCGAGGAGCCCCCGCCCCGGGAGCAGGGATGGAGCGAGCTGGTGCCGGAGTGGCTGGCCCGTCTCCTCACGCCCCGCCGACGGCGCAGGACCGGTCCGGAGGCCCTGGACGACCCCGCCAACCGGATCTGGATCGCCCTGTCCCTCGTGGCACGAGCCCTGGACCCCGTGCTCGAGGAGCTCGGCGTGGAGCCGGCTCCGGCGCCCGCCCTCGGCGGTCGGTACGGGCTGCACCCCGCCACCCTGCGGCAGCTGGACCCCGGCGGGCGCCTCGCGCGCCGGTGGGCGGAGTACCGGGTCGCCTACGGCCGCTTCGCGGATCTCGTCGAGGGCTGAGGGTCGGGCTGCGGGCGGATCGGCCGGCCCTCGAAGGGGATCGAGAGGACGACCGTCGTCCGGGTCTGGACGCCGCCCTTCTCCCGGAGCCGGCGGATGAGGTCCTCGAGGCGCTCCGGCGTGCGGGTGCGAACCTTGAGGATGTAGTTGGCCTCCCCGGCCACGCTGTAGCAGTCCTCCACCTCGGGGAAGCTCTCGACCCGCTCGGGGAGGTCGTCGGGGGCGCTCGGGTCGAGCGGCGTCACGGCGATCAGGGCCGTGACGTCCAGGCCGAGCGCGTGGGGGTCGACCTCCGCGCGGTAGGCCCGGATCACGCCCGCCTGCTCGAGCTTGCGGACCCGCTCATGGACCGAGGACGGGGACAGGCCGACGCGGCGGCCGATGTCGGCATAGGTCGCCCGGGCGTCCTCCTGGAGGGCCGCGAGGATGGCGAGGTCCCGCTCGTCCAGCACGTCGGCATCCTACCCGGGTCGGAGGGCGGCCCATCGGCGAACCCGCCGCTCGGGCGATTGCGCGGCGCTCCCCGCGGTGCGAGCATGCCGGCGTCGTCGAGCGGCCCACCCTCCCCCGGGCCGGGGGAGGGGAGCGGTGCCCGAGGACTTCGCGGTGCGGTTGCGGCCGGAGCCCAAGCGCGACGGCGTGCGGTGGCTCGCGATCCCCCATCCCACGGTGGCGGCGGCCTACGCGGCCGCCGTGGCCCCGGTCGTGCCGACCGTCGAGGCGGCGCTACCGAGCGCCGTCCTCGCGAACCGCGTGACGGCCGTGCGGACGGCCCCCGCCGCCCTCGAGCTCGAGCCGTTCCGTCTGGCGCGGGCCCGGTTCCGGCGTCGGGTCCGCGAGGAGGCCGTCGACGCGGCCTGCGCTCTGATGGCCGACGTCCGGGACTGCTACGCCTCGATCCGGCCCGGGGTGGTCGCAGACGCGCTGACCGCCCTCGGGTGCGGGGCCGGACGCGTCCGACCCATCCTGGAGATCCTCGAACGGTTCGCGGGGGCGGGGATCAGGGGTCTGCCGATCGGACCGGAGCCCTCGGCGGTCCTCGCCAACGCGGTGCTCCTCGCGGTGGATCGGGCCCTCGCGCTCGGGGGCTGGCGCCACGTCCGCTGGGTGGACGACCTCATCGTCTTCGCGCTCGATGCGCGGGACGCCCGCGCGGCCCTCGCGACGATCGCTCGGGCCCTCGACGGGCTGGGGCTCGCGCTCGCCGCGTCGAAGACCCGGATCCTCGTGGACCCGGGCTCGATCCGCGGCGCGGCCGGGCTGTCCCGGGTCCCGCCGCGTGTCCGCGGCGATGCCGCCCGATAGGCTGCAGCAAGCATGCGGACGCTGTATCGGGTCTCGCGGGTGCGCACCCTGGCGCATCCGCCGACGGGGGAGTGGGTCCTCGTCGACGGACGGCACGTGGAGCGGGTGGGGGCGGGCGACCCGCCGACGGCCGATCGCGTCGTCGAGCTGCCGGGGGCGACCATCGTGCCGGGCTTCGTCGATGCCCACGTGCACCTCACGGGCACGGGGATCCACCACCAGGCGCCGGAGGTCGGTCGGGCGCGGTCGGCCGCGGAGCTGCTCGAGGCGGTGCGGGGGGTGCTCGAACGCCGCACCGGCCCGACCCTCGTGCACGGCTGGGACGAGTCGAGGTGGGAGCGGCGCGAGCCGCCCACGCGCGCGCAGCTCGACGCGCTCACCGACCGCCCGCTCGCGGTCGTTCGGGCCGACGGGCATCTCAGCCTGGCGAACGCGGCCGCGCTGACCGCCTCGGGGGCGGAGGCCTTCCCCGGCGTCGAGCGGGATCCCGAGGGCGTCCCGACCGGCGTGGTGCGCGCCGAGGCCAACGTCGCGCTCCAGCGCTGGTTCGCGGCGAACCTCTCCCGGCACGACCT
>ML214200.1:586-3225 GCA_004366195.1 Actinomycetota bacterium | reverse complement strand
GGCCGTGTCGGTGATCACCCACCCCCGGCTCGCGGCCGCGGCCCGCCGACGTGCGGCGGCGCTCGGGGTGGGGCTCGCGGCGCTGGGGGCGCTCGCGCTGGCGCACGGGCCGCGGCGCGAGCTCCTCGCGCTCGGCGCGGTCGGCGTCGGCGTCGGCGGCCTCTACACGCTCGCGCGGGCGCGGGCCGGGGCGCGCTCGGTCCCGGCCCAGCTCGCGGCGATCGCCGGGATCTCGCTCCTCGCACCGACCGCCTGGCTGCTCGTCGCCGGGCCGACCGAGCGATGGCCGCTCGCCGGGGTCTGGTCCTTCCTCGCCTTCGGTGGCTCGGTGCCCTACGTGCGCGAGCGCGTCCGCCGGCGGCGGCTCGGGGAGACGCGCCTCGCCGAGCGCCTCCGCGGCGGGGCGGTCGCCCTCGCCTGGCAGGCGCTGGCGCTCGGGGGCGCCTCGGCCGCGGCCGCAGCGGGCCTCGTCCACCCCCTCGCGCCGGCGGCGTTCGTCCCAGGCGCGGTGAAGACCGCGCTCGGTATCGCGCGACCCGAGCGCCGGCCGGACGTGCGGCGGATCGGCTACCTCGAGACGGCGATCGCGAGCGTCTTCGCCCTCCTCGCCGGGGTCGGCCTCGCCCTCGCGCCGTAGGCTGGGGCGGAGCGGCCCGCCGGGGGCCGAGGGCGGAGGAGGCGCGCGATGAGCATGACCCCGCGCGAGCGCGTGCTCGCGGCGATCTCGCACCGGGAGCCGGACCGCGTCCCGATCGTGCTCGGGGTGAGCAACGCGACCGGCATCAAGATGGGGACCTACCGGAAGCTGAAGCGCCTGATCGGCGTGGAGGCGCCCGACCGCTACCTCTACGACTGGCCGGAGCTCGGCACCGCCGAGGTGGACGAGGCCACGCTGGAGCGCCTCGGCACCGACGTGCGCGGGGTGTGGGACCGGGAGCCGGCGTGGGTGCTCGAGCGGAACGCGAACCGCGAGCCCCACTCCCCCTACATCAACTCCTGGGGCTCCGGCGCGATCGAGGTCGGGCCGGACGACTGGTTCCCCGGCGTCCACCCGTTGAAGGACGCGACGACGATCGAGGAGATCGAGGACTACCCCTGGCCGGACATGGACGACCCCACGCGGGTGGCGCACGTGGCCGAGCGCGCCCGGGCGCTCGCCGCCGAGGGGCGCTACGCGATCATGGCCACGCCCTGGCTCCTGTTCCCGCTCGAGCGCGCCTTCGCCATGCAGAGCACCGAGACGTTCCTCATGAACCTCGCGCTGCGGCCCGCCTTCGCCGAGGCGCTGCTCTGGAAGATCGAGGAGCTCTGCAAGCGGCTCATGGGGCACTTCCTCGACGCCCTCGGGCCCAACGTGGACATCATCAAGGTCGGCGACGACCTCGGGATGCAGGACCGCCTGCTGATGTCCCCCCAGACCTACCGGAGCATCCTCAAGCCGGTGCACGCCGACTACCTGGCGTTCATCCGCAGCCGCACCGAGGCGAGGATCTTCTTCCACACCGACGGCGACGTGTTCCCCCTCATCGACGACCTGATCGAGATCGGGGTCGACATCCTCAACCCCATCCAGACCTCGGCGGGGCAGATGGCGGACCTCGCCGAGCTGAAGGCGCGCTGGGGCGACCGGCTCTCGTTCTGCGGCGCCATCGACACCCAGAAGGTCCTGCCCCACGGCACGCCGGAGGAGGTGCGCGAGGAGGTCCGCCGCGTCATCGGGATCCTCGGCCCGGGCGGCGGCTACCTCCTGAGCTCGGTCCACACGGTCATGAACGACGTGCCCCCGGAGAACGTGCTCGCCATGGTCGACGCCTGCCGCGAGTTCGGCACCTACCCGCTCCGGGTCTGAGCCTCGGGCTCTCTCTGAAGAGGGGCCGGTCGTCACATAGGTGGCCGAGGCCGTCGGTCCACGGGTGGTACGTGGAGCGGTGCTCATCTCTCTATCGCCTCCTTCCGGGAGGACCAGGTTGGGTGGGAGCTCGCTCCGGTGGCCCATCTCAGGCGAGGGTCGTCATGCGACCAGAGCCCTGCGCGTGGGGCCTGCCGGAGCGAAGTCTTCATCGCGGGTGAGCATGAACCAGATGGCCTCGGCGAGCTTGCGAGCGACCTCCACCCGGGCGACCTTCGGGCCCCGCTGCCTGCCGAGGCGACGCTTGGTCCGCTCGTAGTGCTCGCGGAAGCAGGGGTGGCGGGATGCGTGGGTCGCCGCCTCGATCAGCGCCCAGCGCAGGTACTTCGGACCGTTCTTGGAGAGCGGTCCCCGGTGGTCCCTGCCGCCTGACTGGTGCACCCTCGGGCACAGCCCCGTGTAGCCACACAGCTTCTTCGGCGAGGGGAACCTGGAGATGTCGCCGATCTCCGAGGCGATCGTGAACCCGAGCACCCAGGCGATCCCAGGGGCGGTCATGAGCCTGGGCACGTAGGGGTGGTCGGCGCCGAGGGCTCGCAGCTCCGCCTCGCACCGGTCGATCCGCTCATCCAGGTCCTCGATGAGCTCGAGGGAGGCGGCGAGCGTCCCCGACCAGGGCTCGGGGATCTGCAGGCGGGAAAGGAGCTGCCGGCCCGAGGCGCCGACCAGGTCCGAGACCGGGCGGGGGCGCCCGACGGCGATCGGCGTGGCGTGGACCCGGCTCTGGAGG
>ML214200.1:0-576 GCA_004366195.1 Actinomycetota bacterium | reverse complement strand
CGGAACCGGGCCCGCTCCCGCTCCGCCCGCACCCGGGGGGTGGGCAGCCAGATCGCCGGCACCAGGTCCCTCCTGGCGAGCTCGGCAAGGACCCAGGCGTCGATCCGGTCGGTCTTGCAGGCAAGCGGCGCCAGACCCTTCACCTTCTGGGCGTCACAGATCTCCACGTCCCAGCCGCAGAGCTCGAGCGTGTCGTGGACGAACCGAGCGCCGTTCATCGACTCGATGACTGCCAGCACCGGCTCCCCGAACCGCGCGGTCGACGCCGCCAGGGTCCGCAGGGCATCCGCGTCCGGGCAGACCGCGGTCACCTCCTTCGTCGCTCCGCTCTCCTCGAGCAGGTGCACGTCGAGCCTCTTCCTCGACAGGTCCAACCCGGCGTACAACATCTCGGGGCCTCCTTCCGGTCGCTCTCCGGTGGACACCTGGAGGGTGCCACCGGGGAGGCCCCTCTTCATGACATTCAGGCCACGTCAGCGCCTCGACGACCACGATCGCGAGCGCGAGGGGCGCCGCAACCCACCAGAGCGCACGCGCCTTCGTCGGGGAACGAACGACACGACGCCGGCACCGGCG
>SIRV01000239.1 GCA_004366195.1 Actinomycetota bacterium | reverse complement strand
TGGCCGGCTTCCAGATGGTCGAGGAGGCCACGTGGGTACGCTCGATCGGCCTTCGTTACCTCCTCGGCGTGGACGGCGTGAGCCTGTGGATGGTCGTGCTCACGACGTTCCTCCTGCCGATCGCCGTCCTCGCCTCCTGGAACGTGGAGGACCGGCCGCGGCTGTTCATGGCGAGCCTGCTCGCGCTGGAGACCGGGATGGTGGGCTCGTTCCTCGCCCTCGACCTGCTCCTGTTCTTCCTGTTCTTCGAGGCCATCCTGTTCCCGATGTACCTCGTCATCGGCGTGTGGGGGAGCGAGCGGCGGATCTACGCCACCGTGAAGTTCTTCCTGTTCACGATGTTCGGCTCGGCCTTCCTGCTGGTCGCCATCCTCGTGCTCCACGCCCGCTCGGGCGCGCTGCCGGGCGGTCCCACGTTCGACGTCCGGGCCCTCGCCGAGCTCGAGCTCCCGGTCGCCACCGCCCGGGCCCTGTTCCTCGCGTTCCTCGTGGCGTTCGCGGTGAAGGTGCCGCTGTTCCCGCTCCACACCTGGCTCCCCGACGCCCACACCGAGGCGCCGACGGCCGGGTCGGTGATCCTGGCGGCGATCCTGCTGAAGGTGGGCGCCTACGGGCTGATCCGGTTCAACCTCGGGCTGTTCCCCGAGGCGTCCCGGGCCCTCTCGGGGCTCGTCGTCGCCCTCGCCCTCGTCGGCATCGTCTACGGGGCGGTGGTGGCCGCCCTGCAGCGGGACCTGAAGCGGCTCGTCGCGTACTCGTCCGTCTCCCACCTCGGGTTCGTGGTCCTCGGCACCTTCGTCTTCACCGGGCCCGCGCTGGCCGGCGGGGTCCTCCAGATGGTGAACCACGGGCTGTCGACCGGCGCCCTGTTCCTGCTCGTCGGCATGGTCTACGAGCGGACCCACACGCGGGACCTGGCCCGGATGGGCGGGCTGTGGGCCACGATGCCGCTCCTCGTCGGGGTCTTCCTGTTCGTGGCGCTCTCCTCGATCGGGCTGCCGGGCCTGAACAACTTCGTCGGCGAGTTCCTCGTGATCGCGGGCGCCGTCGGCCGGAGCCCGCTCGTGGGCGCGATCGCGGCGACGGGCGTCGTGCTCGCGGCCGTCTACCTCCTGTGGGCGTTCCAGCGGATGGCGACGGGGCCGACCCCGCCGGAGCACCGGGACCACCCCGACCTGTCGCTCCGCGAGTGGCTCGTGCTGGCGCCGGTGCTGGCGGCCATCCTGGCGATCGGCGTGTACCCCAGGGTCGTGCTGGACCGGATCGAGCCGACCGCGGACCGGGTCCTCGCGGAGGTGGGGGCCACGCCCGTGGTCGTGCCGGCGCCGGTGGCGGCGGAGGCGGCGCCGTGAGGGTCGAGCTCGCGCCGATCGCACCGGAGCTGCTCCTCGTGGGGGCGGGGATCGCCGTGCTCCTGGGGGGCGTGCTCGCGCGCCGGGCGGATCCCCTCGCGCACCTCGCGGTGTCGCTCGCGGGGGTGGCCGGCGCCGCGGCGGCCTCGGTGATGCTGTGGTCGCGGGAGGGGGCGACGGCCCTCGCCGGCGCGGTGGCGGTCGACCGGTTCGGGGTCGTGGCCCGGCTCGTGCTCCTCGGCGTGGCCGCCCTCGCGCTGCTCCTCGCCCACCACACCCTGGCGCGCGACGGCGAGCTGCGGCCGGAGGTCCCCGCCCTCATCCTGTTCGCCACGGCCGGCATGACGCTGCTCGCGGTCTCCGCGGACCTGGTGACGACCTTCGTGGCCCTCGAGGTGCTCTCGCTCTCGCTCTACGTGCTGACCGGCTCCTCGCGCCGGCTCGTCTCGCTCGAGGGCGCGATGAAGTACTTCCTCCTCGGAGCGTTCTCGACGGCGTTCTTCCTCTACGGGGTGGCCATGGCCTACGGCGCCACCGGCACGACCTCTCTCGGCGGGATCGCCCACGCCCTGGCCGGGCGGACCGAGACGCCCGCCCTGGCGCTCGTCGCGATGGCCCTGCTCGCCGTGGGGTTCGGGTTCAAGGTCTCGGCCGCACCGTTCCACATGTGGACGCCGGACGCGTACCAGGGGGCGCCGACGGCCGTGACGGCGTTCATGTCGGCCGGGACCAAGGTGGCGGCCTTCGCCGCGCTGCTCCGGGTGCTCGACGTGGCGCTCCAGCCGCTGGGATGGGACTGGGGGCCGGTCGTGGCCGGCCTGGCCGCGGTCTCCGTGGTGGTGGGGAGCGTCCTCGCCATCGCCCAGACCGACGTGAAGCGGATGCTCGCCTACTCGAGCGTGGCCCACGCCGGGTTCGTGCTGATCGGCGCGACCGCGCCGGGGGCGCCCGGGATCGACGCCGCCCTGTTCTACCTCCTCGCCTACGCCCTCATGATCGTCGGGGCGTTCGGCGTCGTGTCCCTCGTCTCGCAGGGGGAGCGCGGCACGTCGCTCGAGGACCACGCCGGCCTGTACCGGCGCAGCCCCGTCCTCGCCGGTCTCTTCGCCCTGTTCCTGCTCTCGCTGGCCGGGATCCCGCCGACCGCCGGCTTCATCGCCAAGGTGAGCGTGTTCCGCGCGGCGGTCGAGGCCGGGCACTGGTGGCTCGCGCTGGTCGGGGTGCTCGCCAGCGTGGTCGCGGCCTTCGCCTACATCCGCCTCATGGTGCTGATGTACATGCGCGAGCCGGTGGGGCACCGGGAGCCCGACCCCTCGCCGGTGCCGCGCCTCGTGCTCGCGATCCCCGCGGCGGGGACGCTCCTGCTCGGCGTGCTCCCCGGCCTCGTCACCGACGTCCTGGGCAAGGCGGCGGTGCTCCGATGGTGAGAGGCTTGTCCGCATGAGCCGGCGGCAGATCCCGGGCCTCGGGCCGCTCGACCCGGCGCTCGAGGCGGACGTCCGGGCGCGCCTCGAAGAGGTGGAGGAGGCGCTCCGCAAGGCCGTCGTGGCCGATGGCGGCCTGCTCGGTCAGACGGCGCCGTACCTCCTGGAGGCCGGGGGGAAGCGCTTCCGGCCGATGCTCGTGCTGCTCGCCGGCCACTTCGGGGACCCGGCCGACCCGCGGCTGATCCCCGGGGCGGTGGCGATCGAGCTGGTGCACGCGGCCACCCTCTACCACGACGACGTCATCGACGAGGCGGACTCGCGCCACGGCGTGCCCTCGGCCAACGCGCGATGGAGCAACACCGTGGCGATCCTCACCGGCGACTACCTGTTCGCGCGGGCCTCGGAGATCTCCTCCGACCTCGGGCCGGACGTGATCGCGCTCCTCGCGCGGACCATCGCCACCCTCTGCGACGGCCAGATCCGGGAGGTCGAGGCCTCCGGCGATCTGGGCCACACCGTGGAGGCCTACCTCGAGATCATCCGTCGCAAGACGGCGGCCCTCATCGCGACCTCGTGCCGGCTGGGGGGCATGCTCTCCGACGCGCCGCCGGAGCGCATCGCCCTCCTGGAGGCCTACGGGGACGCCCTCGGCACCGCCTTCCAGCTCTCCGACGACATCATGGACGTCACGGCGAGCGCGGAGGAGCTCGGGAAGGAGCCGGGGGTGGACATGCGCGAGGGCGTGTACACGCTCCCCGTCCTGCTCGCGCTGCGTGAGGGGCCGGACGCGGCCGAGCTCGCCGCCCTCCTCGGCGACGGGCCGCCGAGCGACGAGCGCCTCGCGCGGGCCCTGGAGATCGTGCGAGACCCGGAGATCCTCGGGCGGGCGCGCGCGGTCGTGCGGGCGGAGGTCGACCGGGCCAGGGGGCTCGCGCATCGCCTGCCGGACGGCCCGGCGCGAGCCGCCCTCCTGCAGCTCGCCGAGTTCCTCGCGGTGCGGTGCGGGGCGGGAGGGGCGTGAGGACCTTGCTAGAATCGCGGCGCTCGAGAAACCGTTCACAAGCGTGGAGACCTACTACCAGTCCTACGGGGTCGTCCTCGCGGTCCTGATCGCCGGCGTGGCGCTCGTGGCGGTCGCGTTCGGGGCCGCGGCGCTGCTCGCACCCCGCCGCCCGCTCCCCGCCAAGCTCGCCACCTACGAGTGCGGCATGGACCCGGTGGGGGAGGGCTGGTCCCAGACGCAGATCCGCTACTACATCTTCGGCTTCCTGTTCGTGATCTTCGACGTCGAGTCCGTGTTCCTGTTCCCCTGGGCCCGCGTCTTCGAGGGGCTCGGCATGACGGCCGTGGTCGAGATGGCGATCTTCATCGGGATCCTCGCCCTCGGCCTCGTCTACGCGTGGCGGAAGGGGGTGCTCCGGTGGGTCTGATCACCGAGCAGCTGGGGCTGGGGGACATCCAGCCCATCAAGTTCGTCCTGAACTGGGGTCGGAGGTACTCGCTCTGGGTCTTCAACTTCGGGTTGGCGTGCTGCGCGATCGAGTTCATCGCGGCCTCGGCCTCGCGCCACGACTTCATCCGGTTCGGCGTGATCCCCTTCGCCCACGGCCCCCGACAGGCCGACCTCATGGTCGTCTCGGGGACGCTCACGGACAAGATGGCGCCGGCCGTCAAGCGCCTGTACGACCAGATGCCGGAACCGAAGTACGTCATCTCCTTCGGGTCGTGCGCGAACTGCGGCGGCCCGTACTGGGACTCCTACGCGGTCACGAAGGGCGTTGACCAGATCATCCCGGTGGACGTCTACGTGCCCGGTTGCCCGCCGCGGCCGGAGGCGCTGCTCCACGGGATCGTGAAGCTGCAGGAGAAGATCGCACGAGAGAGCGTGAAGGAGCGGTTCGGTGGCAGGTTCGCGGCGCCCGTTGCCACCTCCTGAGGTGGAGGCCCGGCTCCGGGCGCGGTTCGGCGACGACGTCCTCGCCTTCGAGGACCAGCACGGGCACGCCGTGGCCACGGTCCCCGTCGAGCGCTACCGCGAGCTCGTCACCTTCCTCCGCGACGAGCCGGAGCTCGCCTGCGACTACTGCGACTTCACCACCGGGGTCGACCTCGGGCCCGAGGGCGGGTTCGAGGTCGTGACGCACCTGCATTCGACGACCCACGGCCACGACGTGCGCGTGAAGGTCCGCATCCCCCACGACGAGCCGGTATGCCCCACGATCTCGGACATCTTCGCCGGCGCGAACTGGCACGAGCGCGAGACGGCGGAGATGTTCGGGATCGCCTTCGAGGGCCACCCGCAGCCGGTGAACCTGCTGCTCTCCGAGCCGTTCGAGGGCCACCCGCTGCGCAAGGACTTCCCGCTCATGACGCGCGAGGCCAAGCCCTGGCCCGGCGCGGTCGAGGGCGAGGAGGAGGAGGAAGAGTGATCGCCCAGGCCGGCGTGAGCGTGATCGAGCGGTGGATCTCGAGCTACTGGCTCGTGATCGTGGCCAAGGCCGCGGTGGTGCTGGTGTTCTTCCTCGTCGCGCCGCTGCTGGTCGGCTACATGGAGCACAAGGTCCTCGCGCACATGCAGTCGCGGCTGGGACCGATGTACGCGGGCCGCTTCCACGGGTGGGCCCAGCTCATCGCCGACGGGATCAAGTTCGTGCAGAAGGAGGACGTGATCCCGCGGGCGGCCGATCCCTGGGTCTTCTCGCTCGCGCCCGGCGTCGCCATGATCCCGTACATCGCGCTGTTCGTGGTGGTCCCGTTCTCCGACCAGATCTTCGCCCTCAACCTCGACGTGGGGATCTTCTTCGTCATGGCGATGTCCTCGGTCTCGGTGATCGGGATCCTCATGGCGGGGTGGGCATCGGCCAACAAGTTCTCGCTGATGGGGGCGCTGCGAGCGGCCGCCCAGCTCATGGCGTACGAGCTGCCCCTCGTGCTCGCCGCGGCGAGCGTCGTGATGCAGGCCGGGACGCTCTCCATGATCGGCATCGTCGAGGCCCAGGAGCGCTACTGGTTCGTCCTCAGCCAGCCGATCGGCTTCCTGATCTTCTTCGTGGCGGCGACCGCCGAGCTCTCGCGGCCGCCCTTCGACATGCCGATCGCCGACTCCGAGATCATCTTCGGGGCCTTCACCGAGTACACCGGCCTGAAGTTCGCGTTCTTCCTGCTCTCGGAGTACGGGGGGATCGTGGCGTTCTCGGCGATCGCCTCCGTCCTGTACCTCGGGGGCTACCAGGCGCCGCCGCTGCTCTCGGCGATCCCGGCGCCGGTCTGGATGGCGGCGAAGGTCGCCGCGCTGTCGTTCCTCATCATCTGGCTGCGGGCGACGTACCCGCGCCTGCGCGAGGATCAGCTCCAGCGCTTCTCCTGGCTGCTGCTGATCCCCCTCGCGCTCGCGCAGATCCTGGTGGTCGGCGTGGTGAAGGTCTGGGTCTGAGGGGGCGAGGGGATGGCCATCGAGGAGCGGGACGTGACCTTCACCGAGCGGCCCGGTCCGCCGACCGGGCTCGGGCTCATCAAGGGCCTCGGCGTGACGCTGAAGGCGTTCCTGCGCAGGACGGTGACGCAGCGGTACCCGGAGGTCGAGCCGGACCTGCCGCCCCGCTCGCGCGGCGTCATCGCGCTCAAGCAGGAGAACTGCACGGTCTGCTACAAGTGCTCGCGCGAGTGCCCCGACTGGTGCATCTACATCGAGGCGCACAAGGAGACGCACCCGCCGGCCTCGGGCGGCAAGGCGCGCTCGGCGAAGGTCCTCGACCGCTTCGCCATCGACTTCGCGCTCTGCATGTACTGCGGGATCTGCGTCGAGGTCTGCCCCTTCGACGCGCTGTACTGGAGCCCGGAGTTCGAGTACGCCGTCGAGGACATCCGCGAGCTCACCCACGAGAAGGAGCGGCTCGAGGAGTGGACGTACACGGTGCTGCCGCCCCCCATGATCGAAGAGGGCGCCGAGGTGGTGGCCGAGGAGGCTCCGGCCGCGGCGCCGGCCCCCGCGCCCGCGGCACCGGCCCCCGCGCCCGCGGCACCGGCCCCCGCGCCCGCGGCCCCGGCGCCGGCC
>SIRV01000238.1 GCA_004366195.1 Actinomycetota bacterium | reverse complement strand
GCCGGTCCTCCACGTTCCAGGAGGCGAGGACGGCGATCGGCAGGAGGAACGTCGTGAGCACGACCATCCACAGGCTCACGCCGTCCACGCCGAGGAGGTAACGAAGGCCGATCGAGCGTACCCACGCGGCCTCCTCGACCATCTGGAAGCCGGCCACCGCCGGGTCGAAGCGCCCCAGCATCCCGAGGGAGACCACGAAGGTCGCGAGGGAGACGACGAGCGCGACCCACCGCGCCGCCCGGGGCGGCAGCCCGCGCCCCGCGAGGAGCACCACGACCCCGACGAGCGGCAGGAACGTCACGAGCGACAGCCAGCGCGTCACCGGCGCACCCCCACGTAGGCGAGGAGCACGGCCGCCCCGAGCAGGAAGGCGAGCGCGTAGGAGCGGACGAGGCCGGTCTGCACCCGTCGGCCGAGCGCCGCGAGGCGCGCGACCAGGCGCCCCACGCCGTTCACCACGCCGTCCACGATGCGCACGTCGACGAAGCCGTCCGCGATCGCCGCCGCCGCGCGCAGCGGGCCGTCCACCGCCGCCCGGTACAGGTCGTCGACGAGGAACCCCCGCGCGAGCAGGCGCGGCACGCCGCCCAGGCGCTCGCGCACCTCGAGCCACGCCACCCGCCCCGAGGCGTAGAGGTACCAGGCGAGACCGAGCCCCCCGAACGCGACCAGCTGCGAGATCGCCACCAAGGCCGCCTCCGGGAGACCGGCCTCCCCGTGGGGAACCTCGCCGAGGACGGGCGCGAGGAAGGCCGGCAGCGGCCCGCCCGTCGGGTCGGCGGCGAGGGCGCCGAGCCCGAGCGCGCCGGCCGCGAGCGCCCCGAGCGGCACGAGCATCACGGGTGGGGACTCGTGCGCGTGGAGCGCCCGATCGCTCCTCGGACGGCCGAGGAGCGCGAGGCAGACGAGGCGCCCCACGTACAGCGCCGAGAGGAACGCGCCCACCGTGCCGAGGACCCACACCGCCCCCCGGCCCGTGGCGTTCGCCACGGCCAGGATCTCGTCCTTGGCCACGTACCCCGCGAGGCCGAAGACCCCGGCCAGCGAGAGCGCCCCGGCCGCCATCGTCGCGGCCGTCCACGGCATGCGCCGCGCGAGCCCGCCCAGGCGCTGGAGGTCGGTCTCCTGCTCGGTCCCGTGCATCACCGAGCCGGCCCCGAGGAACAGGAGCGCCTTGTAGGCGGCGTGCGCGACGAGCATGAAGATCGCCACGACGTAGGCCCGCATCCCGAGGGCCACGAACATGAAGCCGAGCTGGCTGATCGTGGAGTACGCGAGGACCCGCTTGATGTCGTCCTGCCCGATCGCCGAGAGCGCCGCGTACAGGGCGGTGGCCAGGCCGACGACGAGCACCACCGTGAGGGCCACCCCCGACAGCTCGAACAGCAGGTGGGTTCGGGCCACGAGGTACACCCCGGCCGTGACCATCGTGGCGGCGTGGATCAGGGCCGAGACGGGGGTCGGACCCTCCATCGCGTCGGGGAGCCACACGTGGAGCGGCAGCTGGGCCGACTTGCCGACCGCGCCCCCGAACAGGAGGAGCGCGATCACCGTGAAGACCCCGGCCGGCTGGAGCTCGGCGACGGCGGGGTCCAGGATCCGGGCGAGGTCGAGGGACCCGAGCCGGAAGAACGCGAGCGCGATCCCGACGAGCAGGAGCGTGTCGCCGACGCGGGTCGTCACGAAGGCCTTCTTCGCCGCCGCCGCTCGGACGCTCGAACCAGAAGCCGATCAGCAGGTACGAGCAGAGGCCGACCCCCTCCCACCCGACGTAGAGCAGGGCCAGGTTCTCGGCCAGCACGAGGAGGAGCATGAACCCGACGAACAGGTTCAGGTAGGCGAAGAACCGACCGTACCGCGGGTCGCCCTCCATGTAGCCGATCGAGTACAGGTGGATGAGGGCCCCCACCACGGTCACGACGAGGATCATCACGACGGAGAGCGGGTCGACGCGCAGCTCCACCGGCGCCCGGAGCGCGCCGGCGGCGATCCAGTCGTAGACCGGCACGACCCGCACCCGATCGTCGACGGGCAGTCCGAGGAGGCCGACCGCCACGGTCCCCGCCACCCCCGCGCTCGCCGTCACCACGGCCGTGGCGAGCCACCCGGCGGCCCGCCCCAGGCGGCGGCCGACCGCGAGCAGCACGGCGGCCCCCGCGAAGGGCAGGAGGGGCACGAGCCACACGAGGTCCACCATCACCACCGCAGCTCCGAGAGCTCGTCCACGTTCGCCGTCCGCGCGCGCCGGAAGACCGCCACGATGATGGCGAGACCCACGACGACCTCGGCCGCGGCCACGACGAGCGAGAAGAAGGTCAGCACCTGTCCGGTGAGATCCCCGTGGAGGCGCGAGAACGCGACGAGGGCCAGGTTCACCCCGTTCAGCTGCAGCTCCACCGACATGAACATCACGAGCGCGTTGCGCCGCACGAGGACCCCGACCGTCCCCGTCGCGAACAGCGCCGCGGAGACCGCGAGGAACCAGCCGATCGGGACGCTCACGCCCCCACCTCCTCGGGCGCGGCCTCCTCGGCGTCGACGACCCCCTCCGGCTCCGCGGTCGCCGGCGCCGGCCGGCGGCGCGCGAGGACCATCGCCGCCACCGCCGCCACGATGAGCAGGACGGAGGTCGCCTCGAACGGCAGGACGTAGGAGCGGAACAGCGCCCGCGCGAGGGCCGCGGTGTCGGCCCCGGTCTCCGCGAAGGCGGCCGGCCCGAGGGCCCGGAAGCCCACCCCCGCCCGGACGGCCGTGACGAGCTCCGCCAGGATCCCCACGCCGAGGAGCACGGCGGCCGTCCGCTGGAAGCGGATCGGCTCCTCGAGGGGCTCGGCGCGATCCACCCCGAGCAGCATGATCACGAACAGGAACAGCACCATGATCGCGCCGGCGTAGACGATGATCTGGACGGCGAACAGGAACGGCGCGGCCAGCATCAGGTAGAAGATCCCCACCGTGACGAGGTTCACGACGAGCAGCAGCGCCGCGTGGACGGCGTTCCGCTGCAGCAGCATGGCGA
This sequence comes from Actinomycetota bacterium, assembly GCA_004366195.1. Taxonomy (GTDB): domain Bacteria; phylum Actinomycetota; class UBA4738; order UBA4738; family HRBIN12; genus HRBIN12. The sequence continues at coordinate 7,299 of SIRV01000238.1, read as the reverse complement.
TCCCGGCCCCCACCGAGATCGGCGCGAGCACGAGGAACGCGACCTGATCGGCGCTCACCGGCTCACCCCTCCCGATCCACGGGGTCCGTGCCGAGCGGGGGCGGCGGCTCGAGGAGCTGCTCCTTGGTCCAGATCGCCTCCTCCCGCGAGGTGAACGACAGCTCGTAGTAGCTCGTGAGCGTGAGGGCGCGCGTCGGGCAGGCCTCGACGCACAGCCCGCACATGATGCAGCGCAGGTAGTTGATCTGGTAGTCCTTCGCGTAGCGCTCGCCGGGGCTCACCGGGTGCTCGGGGTCGTTCTCCGCCCCCTCGACCCAGATCGCGTCGGCCGGGCAGGCGAAGGCGCACAGCTCGCACCCGATGCACTTCTCCAGACCGTTCTCGTGCCGGTTCAGCCGGTGCCGTCCGATGTGCGACCGAGGCGGGGGCGGGACGATCACGTGCGGGTAGGGTTCCGTCACGTCCCGGCGGAAGACCTGCTTGAGGATGGTGGCCATGCCGGACGCGACGGCCCCCACGGCCGAGCTCAGATCCACGCGCGGCCGGCGCTCGCTCACCGGCCCACCTCCGCCGCGGGCCGCGGCCGCAGCAGCGGGGCCGCGACGCTCGCCAGGACGAGGGCCCCGAACACGACGGCCGCTCCCGCGACGACCGGTCCCCGCCCGTACACGTCGGGGAGCACGACGATGGCCCCGGTGAGGAGCACCCACACGAGGCCGAAGGGGATCAGCACCTTCCAGCCGAAGGCCATGAGCCGGTCGAAGCGGATCCGGGGGAGGGTCGCCCGCACCCAGACGTAGCCGTAGACCACGGCCAGGACCTTGGCCAGGAACCACAGGAGCGGCCACACCCAGGGCAGGACGTCGGGGGCGGGTCCCCGCCAGCCGCCCAGGAACAGGGTCACCGCCACCGAGGCCACGGTGACGGTGTTCACGTACTCGCCGAGGTAGAAGAGGGCGAACCGGATCCCCGAGTACTCGGTGTGGAAGCCGGCCACGAGCTCGGACTCCGCCTCCGGCAGGTCGAAGGGCGGGCGGTTCGTCTCGGCCAGACCGGCGATCAGGTACACGACGAACGCCGGGAACTGGGGGATCACGTTCCACACCCGCGCCTGGGCCTCGACGATCTCCGACAGGCGCAGGCTCCCCGAGTACATCAGCACCGCCACCAGGGCGAGGCTCATCCCGATCTCGTAGCTGATGATCTGGGCCGAGGAGCGCACGGCCCCGAGGAGGGGGTAGTTCGACCCGCTCGACCACCCGGCCAGCACGATCCCGTACACCCCCAACGAGGCCATCGCGAGCACCCACAGGATGCCGATGCTCGGGTCGGCGAGCTGGAAGGGCACCTCGCGGCCGAACAGCGTGACGCTGGTCCCGAACGGGATCACGGCGAAGGCGAGGAAGGCCGGCAGCATGGCGATCACCGGCGCGATGAGGTACACGGGCCGGTCGGCCTCGGCCGGCACGATCCCCTCCTTGAAGAACAGCTTGATGCCGTCGGCCAGGGTGATGAGCACGCCGCGGGGGCCGGCGCGCATCGGCCCCATCCGCGTCTGCATGTCGGCGATGACCTTCCGCTCCATCCAGATCAGGAGCATGACGGTGACGAGCAGACCGGCGAAGACCACCGCGACCCGTCCGAGCAACAGCGCCCAGTCGAGGAGGTCCATCAGGCCACCTCTTCCGCGGCCGGTTCGGCGGCCGGCTCCAGGTGCACGCCGACCGTGAACCGGCCCGCGAGCAGCTCGGCGACGGGGAGCCCCGGCTGGTTGAACGGCACGAAGACCGCCCCCGGCGCGACCGTCTCCCCCACCCGCGCCCGCACGACCGCGTCGCCGGCCGACGTTCGCACGCGGACCCATCCGCCGTCCGCGACGCCGAGGGCCTCCGCGTCCTCGCGGTGGATCTCGGCGAAGGGCTCCTCCTCCAGGGCCGCCTTCAGCTCCGTCGCCCCCTCGAGGAGCCGGCCCTCGTCGACGAGCAGGGGGTAGGTGAACAGGACCCGCTCCTCGATCCACTGCGGTGGACCCGCCGCCCCCCACGCGCTCGACCGGACGGGGACCTCGCGGGGGGCGAGGAGGGGCTCGGCCTCCGCCCGGATCGCCTCCAGGGAGCCGAGCCCGAGGTCGGCCCCCAGCGCCTCGGCCAGGCCGACGAAGATCTCCCAGTCCGGACGGGAAAGACCGAGCGGGGCGCGGGCCGCTCGCAGCGGCCGGGGCCGCCCCTCCCAGGTCGTGACGCGCCCGTCGCGCTCCGCGGCGGCCGCCGCCGGCAGGAAGGCGTCCGCGTAGGGCTCGAGCTCCCCGAGCTCCAGGCCCTGGATCACCGTGTACCCGGCGTTCGCGAGGGCCCGTCGGGCGAGGGCCGGATCGGGGAGGTCCCGCAGCGGGTCGACCCCCACCAGGTAGAGGACGTCGAGCTCCCGCCCGGCGGCCGCCCGGAGGATCCCCATCGCGTCGCGTCCCGGCTCCGCCGGGATCGGGCCCCAGACCGCCTCCACCTGGCCCCGCTCCACGTCGTCCGTCACCCGCCGACCGCCGGGCAGGAGCGTGGGATGGACCCCGGCCCGGAGCGCCCCGCGGTCCCCCGCCCGGCGGGCGCAGAGCGCGAACCGCGCCCCCACGCGCTCGGCCAGGCCCAGGGCGACGTCGGCGGCCAAGGGGTGCTCGGCGAGCCGGGGCCCGGCGAGCACCACGGCTCGCTCTCCCGCCTCGGCCAGGGCCGCGGCGATCCGGGCCTCGGGCCCGTCTCCGCCGGCGGCGAGCGCCTCGCGGATCCGCTCGAGGGCGAAGGCCTCGTGCCCGGGGCGCACCAGCAGGTGCTCGCCGAGGTCGTGGAGGCGGGTCCGCCGGGCGTGGAGGACGAACACGCGGGCGCCGCGTCGCGCGGCCTTGCGGATCCGCAGATGGAGGATCGGCAGCTCCTGCTCGGCGTCGAGCCCGACGACGAGGATGGCCGCGGCCTCCTCGACGTCCCGATAGGTGACCGACATCGGCCGGGCCGCGGCGAGGAGCTCCGCCCGGCCCCCGTGGAACGCCCTGCGATGATCGAGGTCGTTCGTGCCGAGCACCGTCCGGGCGAGCTTCGAGAGCGCGTAGGCGTCCTCGTCGGCCAGTCGCCCACCGACGAGGATCCCCACCCGGCCTCCGCGGCAGCGCGCCGCGATCTCGCCGAGGACCTCCTGGAAGGAGGCCGGCTCGAGACCCCGGGCCCGCACGAGCGGCGTCGTCACCCGCTCCGGCCGGTCGGGCGCGGCGAAGGCGAACCGCCCCTTGTCGCAGATCCAGGCGTCGTTCACCTCGACGTCGTCCCGGGCGAGGACCCGGACGACCTTTCCCCGGCGGACGTCGACGCGGATCGCGCAGCCGGCGGCGCAGTGGGCGCAGGTCGAGTCGGTGCTCGAGAGGTCGAAGGGCCTCGCCACGAACCGGTATGGCGTCGCGGTGAGCGCCCCCACCGGGCAGATCTGGATCGTGTTCCCGCTGAACGGTGAGCGGAAGTCCTCCCCCGCCGCGATCGAGACGCGCTCACCGGCGCCCCGGTCGTACAGCTCGATGAACCGGTCCCCGCTGATCTCGTCGCAGAAGCGCGTGCAGCGGGCGCAGAGGACGCAGCGCTCGCGGTCCAGGTTCACCAGGGGCGAGAGGGGGATCGGTTTGCGGTACGTGCGCTTCGGCTCGATGTACCGGCTCTCCCCCGGCCCGAAGGCCAGGGCCTGGTCCTGGAGGGGGCACTCGCCGCCCCGGTCGCAGACCGGGCAGTCCAACGGGTGGTTGAGGAGCAGGAACTCGAGGTTCGCCGCCTGCGCGCGGCGCACGAGCTCCGAGGTGACCTGGGTCCGCACCGCCATGTCGGGGGCGACCCGCGTGGTGCAGGAGGTGACGAGCTTGGCCTGCCCCTCGATCTCCACGTAGCACTGCCGGCAGGCCCCGGCCGGCGCGAGGAACGGGTGGTCGCAGAAGCGGGGGATCTCGATGCCGAGCCGCTCCGCGGCCCGGATCACGAGCGTGCCGGCGGGCACCGTGATCTCCCGCCCGTCGATGGTGAGCGTGACCGGCTCGCGGCTCATCCCAGCACCTCCGAGAGGGGGACCGGGCCGGGCGCGGGCTCCTGCGGGGCCGGAGGGGCGGGCGGCTCGGCGACGCCGGTGGCCGAACCACGGCCGGTGAACGGGCAGCGGCGCTCCTCGATGTGGCGCTCGAACTCCTCGCGGAAGTGGCGCAGCCCGGAGGCGACGGGGCTCACGGCCCCGTCGAGGAGCGGGCAGAACCCGCGGAAGAGCAGGTTCGGGACGAGGTCCTCGAGGAGCGGGAGGTCCTCGGGACGCCCGTACCCCGCCTCGATCCGGTCGAGGACCCGGCTCACCCACCACGTCCCCTCGCGGCACGGCGTGCACTTGCCGCAGGACTCGTGGGCGTAGAAGCGCACCATCCGCCGGACCGCCTCGACCATGCAGTCGGTCTCGTCCATCACCATGACCGCGCCGGTGCCGAGCATCGAGCCGGCCTGTTGCACCGACTCGAAGTCCAGCGCCACGTCGAGGTGCTCGGCCGTGAGCATCGGGGTCGAGGACCCTCCCGGCGTCCAGGCCTTGAGCGCACGTCCCCCGAGGACACCACCGGCGTGCTCCTCGAGCAGGACGCGGAAGGGCGTCCCCATCGGCAGCTCGTAGTTGCCGGGCCGCTCCACCTTGCCGGAGATGGAGAACACCTTCGTGCCGGGGGACCGTTCGGTCCCGATGCTCGTGAACCAGGAGGCGCCGTTGCGCAGGATGTGGGGGACGAAGCAGAGCGTCTCCACGTTGTTGATCACCGTGGGGCTCGCGTACAGACCCTCGATCGCCGGGAACGGCGGGCGCTGCCGGGGCTGCCCCCGGTACCCCTCCAGCGAGGAGAGCAGCGCCGTCTCCTCGCCGCAGATGTAGGCCCCGGCCCCCCGGTGGAGCACCACGTCGAGCCGGTGGTCCGTGCCGAGCACGCGCTCGCCGAGCACGCCGTGCTCGTACGCCTCCTCGAGGGCTCGACGGAGCACGGAGCCCGGCCACAGGAACTCGCCGCGGCAGTAGATGAACGCGAGGTTGCTGCGGATCGCGTAGGCCGCGATCGCGATGCCCTCCAGCACCTGGTGCGGCTCGCGCTCGACGAGCTCGCGGTTGTTGAACGTGCCGGGCTCCGACTCGTCGAAGTTGCACACGACGTAGGTCGGCTTGCCGGTGTCCTGCGGCACGAAGGACCACTTCACGCCGGTGGGGAATCCGGCCCCGCCCCGGCCCCGGAGGCCGGAGGCCTTCACCTCGGCGATCACCTCCTCGGGCGACATCGCGAGGGCCCGGCGCAGGCCCTCGTAGCCGCCGACCCGCACGTACCCCTCGTAGGGGATCACGCGCTCGTCGCCCCAGTGGGCGGTGATGATCCGCGGGCCGTCGCTCACGCGAGATCCTCCACCCCGGCGAGGATGCGGCAGGCGTGGCGGAAGTCCCGGGGCGCCGCGCCCCGCGAGGGTGCGGGCACCTCGCCCCGGCGCAGGGCGTCGAGGAGCTCCCGCGCCCGCTCCGGGGTCACGCGCTCGTGGTTGGCGAAGTCGACCTGCATGACCGGCGCCCCGTCGCAGGCCCCCAGGCACTCCTCCTCACGCACGGTGAACAGCCCGTCGGCCGAGGACTCCTCCCCCGGCCGGAGTCCGGCCGCTTCCCGGGCCGCCGCGTACACGTCGCGGCCGCCCCGCAGCGCGCACGAGAGGTTCGTGCAGACGTTCACCACGTGGCGGCCGGTCGGTCGCGGTCGGATCATCGTGTAGAAGGTCGCCACGGCCTCGACCTCGGCGGTGCGGAGGCCGAGGAGCTCGGCCACCTCGCGCAGCCCCTCCGGCGAGACCCATCCCTCGACCGACTGCACGAGGTACAGCAGCGGGAGGATCGCCGAGCGCGGGCGGGGATAGCGAGCCACGATGGCCTCGGCCTGGGCGCGGAGCTCGGGCGTGAGGACGGCCATCAGCGATCCACCCCGCCCATCACCGGGTCCACGCTCGCGATCACCGCGATCACGTCGGCCACGAGCCCGCCCTCGACCATCGTCGGCAGCGCCTGGAGGTTCACGAACGACGGATCGCGGATCCGCACGCGGTAGGGGCGGTGCTCGCCGTCGGAGACGACGTACATGCCGAGCTCGCCGCGGGGCGACTCGACGGGCTGATAGACCTCGCCCGCCGGCACGCGCACGCCCTCGGTCACCATCTTGAAGTGGTGGATCAACGCCTCCATCGACTCCTCCATGATGTGGCGCACGTACGCCGGCGAGTTCCCGATGCCGTCCGGGCCGACCTCGAGCCGCGCCGGCCACGCCACCTTGGGATCCTCGACCATCACGGGCCCCGGCTCGCGGAGCCGCTCCAGGCACTGCTCCACGATCCGGAGGGACTGGCGCATCTCCTCGATCCGGATCTCGTACCGCGCGTAGCAGTCCGCCGCCTCGCGCGTCACGACCTCGAAGTCGTAGGTCTCGTAGCCGCAGTACGGCTCGTCGCGCCGCACGTCCTTCGCCACGCCGGCGGCGCGCAGCGTCGGCCCCGTCACGCCGAGGGCGATGGCCTCCTCGGCCGGCAGGACGCCCACGCCCACGTTGCGCTCGAGCCAGATCGGGTTGCGCGAGAGCAGCCGCTCGTACTCGCGGATCCGGCCGGGGAGCATGTCGCAGAAGTCCCGGATCCGCTCCTCCCCGCCGGGCGGGAGGTCCATCACCACCCCGCCGATCCGCACGTACGCGTGGTTCATCCGCAGCCCCGTGGCCATCTCGAAGATGTCGAGGATCGCCTCCCGCTCCCGGAAGCCGTAGAGCATGACCGAGACCGCCCCGAGCTCCATCCCGCTCGTCGCGAGCCACACGAGGTGCGACGCGATCCGGTTCAACTCGCAGAACAGCACCCGCAGGACCTGCGCCCGCGGCGGGGCCTCGATCCCGAGGAGCCGCTCGACGGCCAGGGCGTACGCGAGCTCGTTGAAGAACGGCGAGAGGTAGTCGGCCCGGGTGACGAAGGTCACCCCCTGCTGCCAGGTCCGGTACTCGGTGTTCTTCTCGATCCCCGTGTGCAGGTACCCGACGATCGGCCGGCAGGACACGACCGTCTCGCCGTCGAGCTCGAGCAGCAGCCGCAGCACGCCGTGGGTCGAGGGGTGCTGCGGCCCCATGTTCACGATCATCGTCTCCTGCCGGAGCTCGGTCGCCCGCCCGCTCACCAGCCCCTCCGATCGACCGGCGGGACGAACGCCCCCCGGAAGCGCGTGTTCACGCCGCCGATCGCC
>SIRV01000237.1 GCA_004366195.1 Actinomycetota bacterium | reverse complement strand
CCCAGGCCCGCGCCCAGCGGGGCCACAAACACGGCCTCCCCCGTGCACTCGCCCACCCCGCGCAGGGCCTCGCCGGGCCCCCACGCGGGCTCCGGCAGCGCCAGCACCGCGGGCACGGCGAGCAGGTAGGCGAGGCCCACGAGCGCGAGGGCCAGGCCGATCCTCCCGGTGACCGCGGCGACGGCTCCGGTGAGCCCCGGGGCGAGCGTGCCCCCGAGCAGCCCGGCGGCCCGCGCCACCGCCCCCACCCGACCCCGGACCGCGGCGGGGAAGGGCTCGGTGATCAGCGCCGAGACGAGGGGCGTCGAGCCCGTCAGCCCGAAGATCACCGCGGCGAGCCCTACCGTCCGTGCCCAGGCGTCCTGCGCGGGGAACGTCACCAGGCCGGCCAGGGCGGCGCCCGCGAGGAACCCGACCGCCGTCGGGCGGCGTCCGACCCGGTCCGCGAGCCTCCCGGCGACGAAGAACCCGCTCACGCCGGAGACCCACAGCGCGACCTGGGCCGGGTTCAGCGACCGCACCTCGAACCCCCACTCGCGGAGCACGAGGAGCGTCGCGAAGGTCGTGAGGGCCGTCGGGTACACCGAGAACAGGAAGGAGAGGGCCGCGGCGGCCAGCGCGCTCCTCGGCCGCACGCCCCCCTCCGCGAGGGCGCGGGGCAGATCGCGGAGCCGGGATCCGACCGGAACGGGGACGACCGTGGATCCGGCCGCCCCGGTGTCCCCGGCGTGCCCGCTCGGGTCGCGCGCCGGCAGGGTCTCGGGCAGGAGTCGGCGGGCCACCGCCACCACCGCGAGCGGCAACGCCCCCACCGCGTACAGGACGCGCCAGGAGAGATCGAACGTGGCGACGACCAGGAAGGCCACCCCGGCTCCCGCCATCCCCAGGGCCGACATCGAGGTGACGAGCCCGAGGGCCCGGCCGCGCCGATCGGCCGACACCAGCTCCACCACGGCGATCGTGGCGAGCGCGTACTCCGTCCCCAGGCACACCCGCGCCGCGAACTGGAACGCGATCAGCTCGGCCACGCCCCGCGAGAGCGCCGTGGCCGCCGTCGCGACCGTGTACACGGCGATGGTCCACAGGAGCAGGGGCCGTCGCCCCACCCGATCTGCCAGCGGGAGCAGCAGCAGGAGCCCGAACGAGCCGGCCTGGATCGCCGAGACCGCGAGCCCCGCCCGTGAGGCCGACAGCCCGAACTCCGCGGCGACGAGGGGGAGGGAGAGGCCGAGGACGAGGTCGTCGTACCCCTGGAAGAACGTCGCCGGACACAGCAGCAGGAGGGCCCGTCTCCCCGGCTCCGCCTCGCCCCGGCCGCGCCTATCCGCCGGGCGCGACGAGGACCTTGATGCCCCCATGCCCGCCCGCCAGCCCCTCCAGGGCCTCGCCCGCGCGCTCGAGGGGAACCACGTCCGTGATCACGCGAGCCACCTCCGCCCGGGCGCGCAGCAGCTCCAGCGCCCGACGCATGGAGCCGATCGACGGTCCCGAGATGGAGAACGCGCGCTGCTCGCGGACCGTCATCCGCAGGAGGAGGACCGGCCCCGTCTGCACGACGCACACGCCGACCGTCCCCCGCGGCCCGCACACCTCGAACACCTGCTGGAGCGAGGCGGGGACCCCCGCGCACTCGAACACGCGCCGCGCCCCCCGGGGGTCGAGCCGGAACGCGGCCTCCGCCGGGTCCTCGCGCGTCGGATCCAGGACGAGCTCGCACCCGAGCTCGGCGCCGAGCCGTCGACGCTCGGCCTTCGGGTCCCCGCCGATCACCCGGCACCCCCGGTGCGCGAGCACGGCCGCCACGAGCAGCCCGATCGACCCCAGCCCACCGACGTAGGCGAGCTCGCCGGGCTCCGCCCCCGACTCCTCCACCGCCCGGACCGCGACCCCGAGCGGCTCCGCGAGGGCGGCCGACCGGTCGTCCACGTCGTCGGGGATGGGGATGAGGTTCGTCGCCGGGTAGCACACGAGCTCGGCGAGGCCCCCGGCCCAGCGCCGGCGGGGCGGCGAGAGGCAGAGCGAGGGCTCCCCGTCTCGGCACCACAGGCAGGAGCCGCACCCGACGGCCGGATAGGGCACGACCCGGTCGCCGGGGGCGAAGCGGCCGTCCGGGTCCCCGTCGACGACGGCGGAGATCTCGTGGCCGAGCACCGTGGCCGGACCGGCCAGGGCTCCCGTCGTGTACAGGAGTCGGTCCGAGCCGCAGAGGCCGCAGTAGCGGACCCGGAGCCGGACCTGCCCGGGCTCGGGCTCGGGCGGCGGGACGTCCCGAACCTCGATCCGTCGGGCCCGCGTCAGGATCGCGGCGCGCATCGACCGCCCTCCCCCATCCGCACGTCCGCGGGGTGCCGCCCAGCCCTGGCGACGGCCGGCGCGGCCATCCTACACTCGGCCCCGATGACCGAGGAGAGCACGGGCGCGGCGCTCGCGGCGCGCGCGCTCCGAGGGGCGGGCGTGCGGGTCGTGTTCGCCCTCCCGGGGGAGCACATCGACCCCCTCCTCGAGGCCGCCAGGGAGGAGGGCATCCGGGTCATCACCACGCGGCACGAGGAGGGCGCCGTCCTCGCGGCGGAGGGGTGGGCCCTCGCCACCGCCGAGCCGGGCGTGGCCGCGGTCACCGCCGGCCCGGGGCTCGCGAACGCGCTCCCGGGGATGGTGGAGGCCCAAGCGGCCGGCGCTCCGGTGGTCGTCATCGCCGGACGCACGGCGGTCGCCCTGCGGGGCCGGGGGGCGGTGCAGGACCTGGAGCAGCTCGCGCTCGTGACCCCGACGACGAAGTGGCGCGCCGAGTGCCTCTCGCCCGCGCGCATCCCCTCGGCCGTCGGCGAGGCCCTGTACCGCGCCCGCGCGGGGGCCCCCGGCGTCGCCTACCTCGAGATCCCCCTCGACGTGCTGCGGGCCTCCGCCACACCGGCCGCCCCGGTGCACGCGACCGGATCCCCGGCGACCCCGGCGCGCGCGGCGCCTCCCCCCGACCTCGTCGCGCGGGCCGTCGAGCTGCTCGCCTCGGCCGAGCGTCCGGTGGTGCTCGCGGGCTCGGGGGCCTTCTTCTCCGGCGCCGGCGAGGCCCTGCGGTCCTTCGCCGAGCGCACCGGGATCCCGGTGGTCACGACGAGCGCCGCCCGCGGCCTCCTCGACGACGAGCACCCCCGGTGCCTCGGCGGGCTCGTCCACGGGGGTATCGCGCTCGCCTCCGCCGACGCGTGCCTCGTGCTCGGCTCTCGGTTCAACGCCAACCTCCTGTACGGCGGGCCGCCGCTCTTCCCGGCCGAGCAGCGGATCGTGCAGGTGGACGTCCTCCCCGAGCACCTCGGCGGCGCCCGCCGGCCGGACCTCGCGCTCGCCGGAGACGTGTCGGCCACGCTCGAGGCGCTCGCGGCCCGCTGGACCCGTGCACCCGAGGCCCTCGACGGCTGGTGCGAGCACGCCCGTCGCGGCGTCGCGGCCTCCCGGGCCAGCTGGGACCGGGAGGCCGACCGTCCCGCCCGCGGCCTCCACCCGGGACGGGTGGCCCGCGAGCTCGCGGCCCTCGCGGAGGCTCGCGGCCCCCACACCTTCATCTCCGACGGCGGCGACAGCGTGATGTGGGGCATCGCCATGGCCCGGGCCCGTCGCCCCGGCACCCACCTCATGATCGGCTCGGCCATGGGCACCCTCGGCGTCGGCCTCCCCTTCGCGCTTGCGGCCCGCGCGGCGCGGCCGTCGGAGCCCGTGTACCTGTTCACCGGCGACGGCGCCCTCGGCATGACCGCCATGGAGCTCGAGACGGCGGTCCGGCACCGGCTCGGCGTGCTCGTGGTGGTCGCGAACAACGGTCCCTGGCGAGAGCCGTCCCCGACCTGCTCGCCCGGGCCGTCGGCGGTCACGGGGGGCGGGTGGAGACGGCCGAGGAGCTCCGCCCCGCGCTGGAGCGGGCCGCGGCCGCGGCCGAGGATGGGCCCGCCGTGGTGGACGCCGTGGTCGATCCCTCCGTCGAGAGCGCGTTCATGCGGCACATGGGCTCGTTGGGATTGATGTGAGGGCACGCGAGGAGGTGGCGAGATGGCGGTGCGGTTCCTGTCCCCCGAGTGGGCCGAGGCCTTCAAGGCTGCCCTGAGCGCCGACCCGACGTTCCGCGAGGGGATCGCCGGCCAGCGGGTCCGGCTCCAGAACGTCATCACCGACGTGAACGGCGGCGAGGTCCGCTACTGGGTGCGGATCGAGGACGGCGAGGTGGACCTCGGCCTCGGCGACATCGAGGCACCCGACGCCACCGTGACCCAGAGCTACGAGACGGCGGTGGCCCTGGCGAAGGGCGAGATCGAGCAGGTCAGCGCGTTCATGACCGGCAAGCTCAAGGTCTCGGGCGACCTCATCAAGCTCATGGGCCTCCAGGGGCCCTTCGCGTCGTTCCCCGAGATCATGGGCTCCCTCGACGTCGAGTACTGATCCAACGGTGCGGATCGCCCACGGGGTCGGCACCCTGGGTATAGAGATGCGGGAGCTTCGCTATCCGCCCCGAGCGATGATCCGGTTGAGCGCGTCGTCATCAGGGATCCACGCGACGCGGAACACCCGCTCCCAGGGCGGCATGACGACCTCCCCGGCCACGGACTGCCCGAGGAGAAGCCTTTGGTAGTAGTTGAAGACCTCGAAGATGAGGTCCACGGCAGTGTGGATCTCCCGCACCGTCAGACCTTCGCTGAACTTCCCGATGGCCCGGTCGTAGTGCGCCACCTCCTTGTCAACCCACTTCCGGATGCGCCCGGCGACCGCGTCGAGACGTGCGATGTCGGCGGTGGGCCTGTCCTTCTCCAGGGCTTCGGCGCCAGGTCGGACGAGCTGGTCGAAGAACTCCTCCCCCCTCCGTGCGTCTGCGGGGTGCAGCTTCGCGATGTAGCGCGCCCGGGAGATGACGTCCGGCCTTGCCTCGATCTCCCCGAGGAGCCGCCGCAGACAGATCACATCCGTCCGTCGGTCGACCTGACGACGTATCGCGAGCCCCTGGAAGCGCAGGTAGATGCCGTTGACCCAAGAGTGGAACGTCCCCAACTGGCGTGCCTCCTCCGGGGACACGCTCACGACGGCCTGGAGCCGCTGCCAGATCTGGCGGGAAGCCTGCATCCCGACCACGTCGTGGTGGATGGTTCCGGGCGAGGGCTCTCGACCCAACCAGTGCGCCCACCGATCCCAGGTTGCGTCCTCGTTCATGAGGATCCCATACCCCAGCTGCTCTCTCGGGGCAGGATCGTAGCGGCCACGGCGCGTTCTCCCTTTCGGATCTGAGGGCCGCGCCGCTGTGACGGCCCTGACCTCCCG
>SIRV01000236.1 GCA_004366195.1 Actinomycetota bacterium | reverse complement strand
GAGGCGCTCGACGTCGCGCCGGAGCGAGCGGTGTTCGTGGACGACCAGCCGCCGTACCTCGACGGTGCGGCCGCCCTCGGCATCCGGACGTTCTTCATCCGCCGGCGACGCGAGCCCTGGGAGGGCTACCGCGACCCGGGTCCCCACCCCACGATCACCAGCCTCACCGAGCTCCTCGAGCCGGGCCGCGCCACCGCCTGACCGCCCGCTACGGGAGGCTCGCCCACAGGATCCGGACCCCGCGGGCCTCGAGCCGCGCGAGGAGGGCGGCGGAGGGACGCTCCTCCGCGGTGCGCTCCCGGCGGTTCGCCACCTGGAGCAGCACGTACGCGGGCGTGCGCGAGCGGTAGACCTCGGCGCCGAGGGCGGCGAGGACCGTCTCCGCCGCGTCCGCGTCTTCCGGGGCGACCCCGATCCGCAGCGGCCAGGACCCGACGGGCGGGAGCGCCCTCGCGGCGGCCCGGGCCGTGCGGACGGCGGCCGCGCGATCCACGCGCGGCCTCGCCGCGACGGCCACGGGGTCCGGCCCGAGCAGGGCGTTCCAGAGGACCCGCTGCATGCCCATCGTCCAGCCCCGGAAGTTGGGGTCCACGGCGAAGGAGATCACCCGGCCCTCCCCCACGCGCTCGTCGGCGACGACGGCCGTGCCGGTCAGGGTCTCGGCGCCGACGTCGAGGCCGTTCACCGGCGCGCCCTGCGGGAACCAGGCCACCGCCTCGCCGAGGCCGGGGTCCATGAGCTCGTCGTCGTCGTACATCACCCACACGCTCGAGCCGACCCCCGCGGCGAGCGGGCTCGCCGGGTCCAGGGCCACGCGCACCAGGGAGCCCGGCATGTTCGTCTTCGAGGAGCGCAGGACGACGGTGGAGATCCCGGCGCGCGCGGCGACCTCGACCCCACCCTGCCAGGCGACGAGCCGGCCTCCGGCGATGACCCACTCGCGCAGGGCGCGGCGCCCCCTGGACCCGAGGTCCTGGAGCGCGTAGCCCGCGTAGCCGTCGGGCATGACGAGGACGTCGATGCCCGGCAGACCCGCGCGGATGTCGTCCGCGGTGACGTCGGTGAAGGGCAGGTGCCAGCGCTCGTTCGCCAGCCAGCGGAAGTGCCCGGCGGCCTCGTAGCCCCGGGTGGAGCGGGCGTTCTCGAACAGCCCGATGCTCGGGATCTCGGTGGGGAGGGCGGGCGAGGGCGTCGGGCCGAGGGGCGGCACCAGCCTCGCGCTCGGCTGAAGCATCGCGCCGGTCCACCCCCCGCGCAGGTTCAGCAGCTGCGGGTTCGACCAGGCGCTCACGTCGTAGGTGACGTCGGTGGGGATCCACGTTTCGTCGTGGAGCATGGACTGGATCCAGTGCTTCTGCCCCTGGGCCATGGGGATCCAGTAGGCCCCCGGCGGCAGGGGCCGGGTGGGCGGCGGGTCGGGGCCGCAGGCGCGGAACCCGGGGACCCGCAGCCGCGCCGTGAGGCGGTACACCCGCACGTCCATCCGCTGGAGCCGCCGGACGAGCTCGTGGAGCTCGATCGCTCGGTCGGGATCGTTCCGCAGGAAGTAGTGGCGCACCCGCTCGTCGGGGACCTGGCGGAGCAGCACGCTGCCCTCGTTGTAGACGGCGTTCGGCTCGAGCAGGCCGGCCAGGCCCTCCTCGTAGGCCTCGACGTAGGAGGCGTGCCAGTCCGCCACGAGGTCGGGCTGGGTGGCGCCGGCGTACAGGGAGGCCCACGCCGCGAGGTACTGCTCGTGCACGCGGTCGGCGAGGGGATCGCTGTTCTGCTTCTCGAAGGTCATCCCGGCCGCGTGGAACCCCATCGCCGGGACGGTGTCCCCGAAGATGGAGGCGAAGAAGTCGTAGGGCGCGCCGTGCCAGTACTTCAGGCGCTCGCGGTCGAAGGCCGAGGCGATGGCCGGGGAGTACAGGTCGAAGATCCAGCCGTGCGCGGTGTCGGGGGTCTCGTGGTACTCGGGGTCCGCGTGGGGCGGGAACAGGTAGTCCTTGGAGCCGAACTCGTGCTCGTCCATGAAGAGCATCGGCGGGTAGTCCCGCAGGACCTCGAGCTTGCCGTCGGTCTCCGGCTGGGTCCTCGCGAACCAGTCGCGGTTCATGTCGAACCCGTAGGCGTTCCGTCGGGTCTCCATCTCGCGCCCGTCGGGGTTCTGGGTCGGCATGACCACGACCACGGCGCCCTCGAGGATGGCCGTCGCCGCGCAGTCCGAGCGATCGGCGAGGTCGTAGAGGATCTCGAGGGAGGCGTCGGCCCCGGACTCCTCGGTGCCGTGCACGTTCCCGGCGAGCCACAGCACGCGGGGGGTGGTCGCCGCGAGCTCGGCGGCGCGATCGGCCGGGAGGGTCGGGGCCTGGAGCGCGTCGAGGTCGGCCCGGAGGTCCGCGAGCGCCTCGGGCGTGACGGCCTCCGGCTCTCCCACGATCGCGTAGCGGATCGGCCGTCCCTGGACGGAGGTGGCGGCCGTCGCGGTGACCACGCGATCGCTCGCGGCATCCACGGCGTCG
>SIRV01000235.1 GCA_004366195.1 Actinomycetota bacterium | reverse complement strand
GACCCCGTGGGGCAGGTCCGCCGGGACCGGCACCACGATCGTCCGCCCGTCCCCGGAGGCGGGCTGCACCGGCCCGACCGGGACCGGGTCGCCCTGCGCGTCGAGGAGCTCGACCCTCGTGAGCTCCGGGTCCGGTCGCTCCGTGAACGTGAGGCGGATGTGCGCCGGGGCCCGATCGAGGACGGCGCCGTCGGGGGGATCGGCGTTGCGTAGCCCGGCGTGGGCGGCGGCAGGAGGTGCGGCGATGCCCTCGATCGAGAGGAGGACGATCGCGGCCAGGGTGGCCAGGCGGGCCGCCCGCCCCGCGACGGCGGCCATGGCGGCTGGGGAACCGCGGGCGCGTCTCGTCGCGGGGCGGGCGGCCATCGCGGCCTCAGACCCGCCGGGCCCGAGCGAACCCCAGGCCGCCGACGGCGAGCCCGATCGCGCCCACCACCACCGCGAGGAGGGCGATGGTGCGGGCGTCGCGCGCCTCGGCCTGGGCGCTCCGGGCCCGATCCAGGACCTCCGCGCGCACGTCCTCGACGGCCTCGGTCAGGCGGGGCTCCAGGCGATCGATGCGCTCGGCGAGCTCGCCGGCGGTCGGATCCTGCACGGGGTACTGCAGGTCGGCCAGGGGGAGGACGTCGCTGAAGGTCTTGGGCCCCGAGGTGATCGTGGCCTCCACGTCCTCGCCCTCGTAGGTCCCGTGGACGTGGAAGGTGTAGCGCCCGGGACGGGTCGGGACGAACCACGCCCGGTAGTCGCCCGGGGTGCCCCACGATCCCAGCTGGAAGTACGGCTCGAGCTCGAGCTCCAGCGGCTCGGCGTCCCCGAAGCTGACCTCGACGTGGAACGGCTCGTCGAGGCGGGTGACGGGTTCCCCCTCGTGGGACAGGAGCACCTGGACGCTGTTGACCTGACCCACGTAGGCGGGCTCGCTGCCGAAGCCGACGACCATGTCCAGATGCCCGGCTTGGTGTTCCTCATGGGCGCGGGCCGTCACCGCGGGGACGGCGAGCACGGCCACCGCAGCGCCGACGATGAGCATGCCACGGATGCGTCGGGTCATGTTCCCTCCTTCGGGTTCCCGAGCCCGGCGCGAGGCGCCGGGGCTTCCCTACGGCGCCGGTCGGCCGCGGGGAGGGGCCCGGACGTTGAGGGGAAGGACAACGTTCCCCGTCGGGCGCGGAAGGGCTGATGGTCCGAGAGCGATGACGGGAGCTGGCGGTGGGAGGGGCAAGCCGCGCGCGGCCCGGGCGGCGCTCTCAGCCAGTCCCGCCGCCGTTCGCGTCAGCCACCGGAAGAGGTACGCCGCGAGGACGGCGAGGACGATCTGAGCCGGCACACCCACCGCGAGGATCGGCGCCAAACCGTTCAGGGGAGCGCCGACCACCGCTCGCTCCACGATCTCCTGCGCGACGAAGGCGACGACCTGCGTCGCGGCCAGGGGTACGGTGAGACGTGCCACCGATCGCGGGACCGCCGCACGCCGCCACGAGGCGCGAGCGACGAGCGCCGCCACACCGGCGACGGCGAGGATCAGGGCCGCACGGTGCAGGAGCGGGAGGTAGCCGTGCCCGGTGGCGCGCAGCAGCGCGGCGCGCCGCGGTGCGTCGGGGCTGGCGAGGACGTACGTCAGGGCGTGCCCGAGGAGCAGGCCGGCGAGGGCGAACGGGAACGCGGGGACGGACGCCACGCCGTCGCGCCGAGGCCCGGTCCCACCCCCACCCGGCAGGCCCACCATCGTGGGAGATGGTACCGGGCCGTTCAGTTCTCGCCCTGGGACTTGGTGTACCCCGGCTCGCCGTCGAACTCGTGGAGCTTCTCGATGTGGGTCCAGCGATGCCGGCTGGAGACCCGCGCGAGGAGCTGGGCCACCGCCTCGTCGGGGACGTCCTCGGCCGGCTCCTTGAGCATCAGACGGCAGTAGGAGGCGTCCACGATGTCGGTGATGGCGCCGGTCGGCGGGTAGACCTGCGTGCCGCGGCAGGAGATCATCTTCAGCGTGAAGGCCGTGTCCTTCACCAGCTCCTCCATGCTGCGCCCGAGCTCCTCGGCCGGCAGGTCCGACTCCACGAACAGGTCGATGCCGACCACGCGGCGGGAGGCGGGGTGGACGTAGTCCGGGCGCGGGTCGAACTCCGGCAGGCGGATCGGCTTGTACTCGCGCACCTGCCAGCGCTCCGAGCGCTTGCCGAGGTTGCCGATGATGGCCTCGGTGTATGCGGTGGTCGAGACGCCCTTGTCGTAGCCGACGACGTCGCCGGTCAGGATCCCCTGCTCGAGCGTGACGAGCACGGCGTGCTCGATGGCCGCCGCGGGCTCGAACTCGCCGAGGTAGCGGAGCATCATCACCGCGGTCAGGATCAGGGCCGTGGGGTTGATCACGTCCTTGCCCGCGTACTTCGGCGCCGAGCCGTGGACCGCCTCGAAGATCGCGACGTCGTTGCCGATGTTGGCGGAGGGCGCGAACCCCAGGCCGCCGACGAGGGCGCTCGACTCGTCGGAGAGGATGTCCCCGTTCATGTTCGTCGTGACGATCACGTCGAACTGCTCCGGGCGCTTCACGAGCTGGTGCGCCGTGTTGTCCACGATGAGGTGCCAGGACTCGATGTCGGGGTACTCCGGCGCGATCTCCTCGAAGGTGCGCTTCAGCATCCCCTCGGAGAGCTTCATGATGTTGGCCTTCGTCGCGCAGGTGACGCTCCTGCGCCCCTCGGCCCGGGCGAGCTCGAAGGCGAACCGCACGATCTTCTCGCAGCCCTTGCGGGAGATGAGCTTCAGGGTCTGCGCGACCCCGGGCGTCTGCATGTGCTCGATGCCCGCGTAGAGGTCCTCCACGTTCTCCCGGACGATCACGAGGTCGATCCCGCGCCCGCTGTAGGGGGTGCGGACGCCCGGGAGCTCGCGGGCCGGCCGGACGTTCGCGTAGGTCTCGAACAGCTTGCGGAGGGTGACGTTGGCGCTCTTCTCGCCGTAGCCGACGGGGGTCTCGAGGGGTCCCTTGAGGACGACCCGGGTCTTACGGATGGACTCGATCGTCTCCTCGGGTACCCCGGAGGGCAGGCCCTTGCGGAAGACCTCGGCGCCGGCCTCGCGCTCCTCCCACTCGACCTTCGCGCCGGCGGCCTCCACGATCCGCTGGGCGCTCCGGACGACCTCGGGGCCGATGCCGTCGCCGGGGATGACGGTGACCAGGGTGTTCCCGGACGGGGTGATGTGCCGCTGCATCGCTGCGTCTCCTTCGGTGGTGCGGACCCCCTCATGGTCCCACACCGAGCGGCAGGTCCGGTGCCCTGGTAGGTTCCCCGGCGTGCTCCGTCCGGGCCGTCTCGGGGCGGCGCTCGCCGCCTGCGCGCTCCTCGCCGCGGCCTGCTCGGGCGCGACCGCCGGGGGCGGCTCCTCGAACCGGTCCGAGGGGGCGGGCCCGACCGCCTCAGCCCCCGGGGCCGTCGGCTCCGCGACGCCCACCGGGGGGACCGAGGGCCCGACCGGGCCTGGCGCCGATCGGACCAGGCTGGAGCGAGCCCGCGAGGAGCTGAAGCACCTCGTCTTCATCGTCCAGGAGAACCGGTCCTTCGATCACTACTTCGGCACCTTCCCCGGGGCCGAGGGCATCCCGATGAAGCGCGGGAGGCCCACGGTCTGCGTGCCGGACCCCGTCCTCGGCCGGTGCGTGCGGCCCTACCACGACCCGACCCTCGTGCAGCAGGGTGGGCCCCACGCCCAGCGCCACTCGGTGGCCGACGTGAACGGGGGCCGGATGGACGGGTTCGTCCGGACCCTCGTCGCCGGGCCGAACCCCTGCGGCGACGACCGCTCCCTGCCCTCGTGCCGGGACGACCTCGGGCCCCAGGGCCAGCCCGACGTGATGGGCTACCACGACGCCCGGGAGATCCCGAACTACTGGGCCTACGCGGAGCGGTTCGTGCTCCAGGACCACCTGTTCGCCCCGGCCGACTCCTGGACGCTGCCGGCCCACCTGTACCTGGTCTCGGCCTGGTCGGCGCGGTGCTCGGACCCGTTCGACCCCATGTCCTGCCGGTCCGACCTCGGCCTGGAGGACCTCGTGGACCGCCAGCGGCACGGCGAGCACCCCCCGCTCTACGCCTGGACCCCCATCACGTACCTCCTCACCGAGGCCGGCGTGCCCTGGGCCTACTACGTGGGCGACGACACGTGCCGCTCGCCGGAAGATCCCTGTCCGCGCCTCGGCGAGGGCCGTCGCGGGACCCCGCCCGCCCAGAACCCGCTTCCCTCGTTCACCACCACCCACGAGCAGGACGACTTCGAAAACATCCGGCTCCACGCGGACCTCTTCCGCGAGATCGCCGACGGGACGCTCCCCGCGGTCTCGTGGGTGATGCCGGGCGGCCGGAACAGCGAGCACCCCGGCAACGGCGCGCCCCTCACCCGGGGCCAGGCCCACGTGACCCGCGTGGTGAACGCGATCATGCGGAGCGATCTGTGGTCCTCCACCGCCATCTTCCTCAC
>ML214199.1:9427-13122 GCA_004366195.1 Actinomycetota bacterium | reverse complement strand
TGCACCCATCGTCGCTTCCTTTCGGGGCAGGTTGCGGGTAGCGTATCCCATCGGGGTTCTCCAGCGGGAGGGGTTGCCGTGCGGGCGCGACTCGCGATCTCGGTCTTGCTCGTGCTGACGCTTCCCTGGTCCTGCGGCACGACCGCGGCCGTTGCCGCCGAGCCGGACCCGGTGCGCCTGCGCGTCATGACCTTCAACATCTGGTACGGGGCGACCGCCACCGACCTCGGGCAGGTGATCGAGGCCATCCGGGCCGCGGACGCCGACGTCGTCGGCCTCCAGGAGCCCTACGCGCGCCTGCGGCGGATCGCGCGCGCCCTCGGCTTCCACGCAGCGCCCCGGATGCACGTGATCTCGCGCTACCCGATCCTCGAGCCGGCCGGCAGCGACGGCTGGTGGGCGTACCTGTGGCTCGGTCCGGGTCGCGTCGTCGCCGTCGCCAACACCCACCTCTCCTGCTGCCCCTACACGCCCTACCGGATCGTGCACCACGGCATCGACCGGGAGCGCGCGCTGGAGATGGAGGCCAACACCCGGCTCCGGCAGATCGAGCGTCACCTCGAGGCGCTGGATCCGGTGCTGGGCGTCGGGATCCCCACCTTCTTCACCGGCGACTTCAACGCGCCGTCGTGGCGGGACTGGACCCGCGAGGCGACGGAGGCCCGCGGCCTCCCCTACCCCGTGCGGTGGCCGGTCTCGCTCGCGATGGAGGCGGCCGGCTTCCTCGACTCCTATCGCGCCGTGCATCCCGATCCCGTCGCGGACCCGGGCTTCACCTGGACCCCCGGCTACCCCGCTCCGTACGTGGTCCCCGGCGAGGTGCACGACCGGATCGACTTCGTCTGGGCGGCCGGTGCGCTCCCCCTCCGGAGCCGGGTGGTGGGGGAGGCGAGGGCGAACGCCGACATCGTGGTACGCCCCTGGCCGAGCGACCACCGGGCGGTGGTCTCCGCGTTCGACGTCGAGCCCGCCGAGCCGCCGACCTTCGTGGCGGCGAACCGCGAGCGGTCCCGGCTCGGCGGCTCCCTCCCCGTGTGGTTCCACGGCGCGGCGTCGGACCGGGTGGTGCTCGTCCCGGCCGGCGGGACCGAACCCGTCGCCGAGCGCGCCGTCGCCGGCGAGACCGACGGCCGGGTGACGCTCCGGACCGACGGGCTCGCGCAGGGCGCCTACGACCTGCTGCTGCTCGACGGCTCCGGGGGTGAACTCGCCCGGGACCGGGTCGTGCTCGTCGAGCCGGACCAGCCGCCGATCCTGCGGCTCGCCGACCGGACCCTCGAGGGGGACCAGCCGCTCGAGGTCTCGTGGGCGTTCGCCCCCGGGAACCGCTTCGACTGGCTGGGCGTGTATCGGGCGGGGGCCGACCCGAAGCGAGCCCGGATCCTCGCGTGGCGGTACACGCGCGGCACGATCGAGGGAGCGACCCGGCTCGGCCCCGGCGTCCGAGGGACCGGCGCCTGGCCGCTCCCGGCCGGGCGGTACGAGCTCCACCTGTGCCTGGACGACAGCTACCGGTGCCGGGTGAGCGCGCCCTTCCGCGTGCTCGCCTGATCCGGATGCCGGCCGGTCGCGGTCTCGGCGGTTCCCGTTCCGCTCACGGGAAGGCGTCGGCGCCGGCCTGGAAGAGCCGCAGGACCGCGAGCCCCACGGCGGTCACGGCGAGGATGATGGCGAGCGCCACGAAGAGCAGCAGGAGCCCGTACTCCGTGGCGACAGCGCCGCTCTCCGACCTCAGCGTCGGCCGGCTGCGCCCACGGTGCGCGATGGTCCCGATCCCGGTCGCACCCTCCATCACGGCCGACGCTAGGCGGAGCGGGTCCGCCGCGGTATCCCCCGACCGTCCGGAAGGGAGGGGTTAGGTCGTTCGCCCTCCCGACCGTCGCCGACGGGTCCCGGCGGGCCCCGCCCCGGCTCGGTACAGTCGATCCGCGCGGCGGACGATACCCGGGACGGAGGTGGACCGCATGGCTCGAGGACGACCGGGTCCCCGCGGCGCCCCGGCGCCGCGGTCCCGCCGACCGTCCGGGCGAGGGGCCGCTCGAGACAAGCCCGACCGCGCCGGGGCCGCTCGCGCCTGGGCGATCCTCGGCGGCGCCGCGGCCGCGTTCCTGCTCCTCGTCCTCCTCGCGAGCGGACTGCTCCGCGGCGGCGGGGAGGAGGGGCCGCCGAGTCCGACCGGGCCGACGGGGCCGGCGGCCACCGGCGTCGCGCCCTTCGCCTCGCCGCCCCCTGCCGGGAGCGTGGCGGCGACCTTCCCCCGGGCGGCGCTCGGCACCCGGCTGGAGCTCAAGGTCGTCGGCGTGGGCGACGACCCGAGCGTGTGCGTGGCCGAGGGGATCCGCGTCGGCGACGACGTGAAGAGCGTCTACCACCACGACTGCGAGGACGCCGAGGAGATCGACCGCGCGTACTTCCTGGTTCGGGTCACGAACACGTCCGACGGCCGGGTTCCCGTTGGTGTGGACGGGTTCACCGTGACGGACGTCGGGGGCGAGGAGCACGCGGCCCTCGCCGCCCCACCGGTGGGGGCACCCACCACCCGGTTCTTCCCTCCCGAGCTGGTCCTCGGACCGGGCGCCAGCGTCACCCGGTGGGTGACGATCGACGGCTCCGACGGGGATCGCCCCGAGCG
The DNA here is from genome assembly GCA_004366195.1 of Actinomycetota bacterium. Classification (GTDB taxonomy): domain Bacteria; phylum Actinomycetota; class UBA4738; order UBA4738; family HRBIN12; genus HRBIN12. Next base: position 10,490 of record ML214199.1, on the reverse strand, counting down.
GCTGACCTACCGGGACGGCCCGGAGCGCCTCGAGATCCGCTTCCGGGGTGCCTGGGTCTGAGGGGAGACCTGCTGGTGTCGGAGGGGGGATTTGAACCCCCACGGGTTATGCACCCACTAGGCCCTCAACCTAGCGCGTCTACCAAGTTCCGCCACTCCGACGCTCGACCCGATACTACCAACGGCCGACGGAGGAGGGCTACCGCCAGCGCCAGGACAGCCACATCACCGACAGCCCGAAGATGATGGCCGTCGCCACGGTGATCTTGTCCAGGCGCCGCTCGAGCGCCGTCCCTCCGGCCAGGGTCGTGGAGCCGCCGAACATGTCCGAGAGCCCGCTCCCGCGCCCGGAGTGCAGCAGGATGAACACGATGAGGAAGAGCGAGCTCAGGACGGTCAGCACGATCGCGATGACGTTCAACACGATGCCCCAGTCTACCCGGCCGACGGCTCGGCGCCGGCGGGCGCGTCCTCGGCGTTCTCCGCGATGACGGCCCGGTCCGGCAGCGGGAAGTGGCAGGCCACCACCTGGCCGGGGCGCATCGGCTCGAGCTGCGGCTCCACCTCGCGGCAGGTCGGGAACTGGGCGCTCGGGCACCGTGGGTGGAAGCGGCACCCCGAGGGCGGATCGATCGGGGACGGCACGTCCCCCTCCAGGATGATCCGCTTCTTGTGGGCGGCGAGCCGCGGGTCTGGGATCGGCACCGCCGAGAGCAGCGCCCCCGTGTAGGGGTGCTTCGGGTTCCGGTACAGGGTCCCGCCCGGGGCCATCTCGACGATCTTCCCCAGGTACATCACGGCGACCCGATCCGAGACGTGCTTCACGACCGAGAGGTCGTGCGCGATGAAGAGGTACGTGAGGTTGAACTCCTCCTGGAGGTCCTCGAGGAGGTTGAGGATCTGGGCCTGGATCGAGACGTCGAGGGCCGACACCGGCTCGTCGCACACGATGAGCTTCGGCCGCAGCGCGAGCGCCCGGGCCACGCCGATCCGCTGCCGCTGGCCGCCCGAGAGCTCGTGGGGGTAGCGGTTGCAGTGGTCGGGGGTCAGGGCGACGAGCTTC
>ML214199.1:1222-9417 GCA_004366195.1 Actinomycetota bacterium | reverse complement strand
TGATCCGGTCCTTCGGCACGGTCTTGTGGAGGCGGAAGGGCTCGGAGATGATCGAGCCGACCGTGCGACGGGGGTTCAGCGACGCGAACGGGTCCTGGAAGATCATCTGCATGTGCCGGCGGAGCTCGCGGAGTTCCCGGCCCTTCAGCTTCGTGATGTCCCGGCCCTCGAACTCGATGGTGCCCTCGGTGGGGTCGTAGAGGCGCATGATCACGCGGGCCAGCGTGGACTTGCCGCACCCCGTCTCGCCGACCAGGCCCACCGTCTCACCGGGGTAGATGTCGAGGTCCACGCCGTCCACCGCGTGGACGTTGCCGATCCGCCGCTGGAAGATGATCCCTCGGGTGATGGGGAAGTACTTCTTCACCCCACGCAGCCGGACGAGGGGCGTCCTGGCCTCCTCCGTCCCGGGCGTCGCGCCCTCGCTGACCTGCACGCTCATGAGCGGGTCGCCACCTCCTCGGCGAAGATCCGCCGCTTGTCCTCCAGGGGCAGATGACAGGCGGCGGCATGGTGGCCGTCGACCGGCAGGAGCTCCGGCACCTCGGTCCGGCACCGGTCGAAGGCGTACGGGCAGCGGGGGTGGAACGTGCACCCCGGCGGCACGAAGATGAGCGAGGGAGGCAGCCCCTTGATCGGTCGGAGTCGCCCCTTGCTCTCCTCGTCGAGCCGCGTGATCGAGCCGAGGAGGCCCCACGTGTACGGGTGGTGCGGCGCGTAGTAGATGTCCTCGGCCGTCCCGTACTCCACGATCTTGCCCGCGTACATCACCTGGATGTGGTCGCAGTGCTCGGCCACGACGCCGAGGTCGTGGGTGATGATGACGACGGCCGCGTTGAACTCCTCGCGCAGACGGTCGATGAGGTCGAGGATCTGGGCCTGCACGGTCACGTCGAGCGCCGTGGTCGGCTCGTCGGCGATCAGCAGGTCCGGGTTGAGGGCCAGCGCCATGGCGATCATCGCCCGCTGACGCATGCCCCCCGAGAACTCGTGCGGGTACTGGCGAGCCCGCTCCTCGGGGCGCGGGATCCCCACCCGCCGCAGCATCTCCACGGCCTGCTCGAAGGCCTCCTTCTTGGAGACCTTCCGGTGGGCCCGGATGGCCTCTGCGATCTGGTCGCCCACCTTGTAGAAGGGGTGCAGCGAGGTCATGGGGTCCTGGAAGATCATGGAGATCCGCGCGCCCCGGATGTGCCGCATCTCCTCCGGCGGGAGCTTCAGCAGGTCCTGTCCCTGGAACAGGACCTCGCCCTCGATGACGGCCTCGCGCCGGGTGATGAGGCCCATGACGGTGAGGAAGGAGACCGACTTGCCGGATCCCGACTCCCCGACCACCCCCAGGGTCTCCCCCGGCATGATCTGGAACGAGATCCCGTCCACCGCCTTCACGAGCCCGTCGTCCGTCGGGAAGTGGACCTTCAGGTTCCGGACCTCGAGCAGTGGCTCAGCCACGGTTCCGCCTCCCACGCGCGCGCCCCGACCTCACGTGTACCGGACCCGCGGGTCGAGGAACGCGTACACGATGTCCACGATCAGGTTCGCCAGGGTCACGGCGAACGCGGCGATGATCGTGACGTCCAAGATAGCGTAGAGATCGCCGGAGAAGACGCTCTGCACGGCGTAGTTCCCGAGGCCCTGGAGGTTGAACACCGTTTCCGTGATCAGGGCCCCGCCGAGGAGCCCGCCCAGGTCGAGCCCCAGCATCGTCACGACCGGGGTGAGGCTCGCCCGGAGACCGTGCTTCGCGACCACCGTCCGCTCGGGGAGGCCCTTGGCCCGCGCCGTCCTGATGTAGTCCTCCCCCATCACCTCGATCAGGTTCCCCCGGGTCATCCGGGCGTAGAAGGCCGCGAAGGCCAACGCCAGCACGCTCCACGGCATGATCATGTGCACGAACCAGGTGCCGACGCCGTACTTCGCGATCGAGTAGAACCCGCTCCCCGGGAGCCACCCGAGCTTGAACCAGAAGACGTACAGCATCACCGGCCCCAGGAAGAACACCGGGGTGGAGACGCCGAAGAGCGCGAACCCCATGGCCAGGCGGTCCAGGATCGAGCGCGGCCGGAGCGCCGAGAGGATCCCGATCGGCACCCCGACCACGAGCCAGAGCACCGCCGCTCCCAGCGCGAGCTGGAGCGTGATGAGGAACCGCTCGTAGATGATCGGCTTCAGCGCCGAGCGGGTGTTGAAGGAGAACCCCAGCCCGGGCCACCCGTACTCGTCGCCGAGGAAGATCCGCTTCACGAACAGCGCGTACTGGATGACCACCGGCTTGTCGAGCCCGAACTGGCGGCGGACCTCGGCGACGAGCTCCGGCGTCGGCTGCTTCCCGGCGAAGATCACCTCGGGATGGACGGGGGGCATGACGAAGAAGATGAGGTACGTGAGGAACGTGATCAGCAGGAGGGTCACGAGGACCCAGAGCAGCCGCCGGACGATGTACCTGATCACCGTCGCCCCAGTGTATCCCCGGGGGTCGGAGGGGGCCCCGGCCGGGCCCCCTCCCCTCCCGTGGCTCAGACCTGCGCCACCTCGTCCATCGTCAGGCCGTTGTTCACGGCGGTCCTGGAGTAGGCCGTCCAGCCCGCGGACTGGTCGTACTCCCAGGCCACCACCGTGTCGGCGAGGACCGTGTTCTGGGAGCCCCAGCGGTACGGGACCCAGGGGACGATCTCCTCCATGATCTTGCGGTCCAGGTCGGCCCAGCAGGCGTTGTACTCCGGGCCGAACGGCTTGGCGACGCATGCCTCCATGTCGGCGTCCACGTTCGGCAGCGGGTTCCTCCCGTTGTCGGTCGCCGCCTTCCATGCCTCGTAGACCTCGTCGCCGCACTCCTTCGCGAGCTCCTCGTCGAGCCCGATGTTGGAGTAGTTCACCGCCCCCTCGCAGGAGAGGCCAGCCGTGCTGAACAGGAAGTAGTCGAACCCGAAGGGGCTCGCGTAGTCCTTCCCCCAGCCGGCGTTGGCGGCGATCGGGATCAGGTTGCTCATGGTCTGGATGGTGGTGTACGCCGTGGAGACGTCGAGCTCGCGGACCTTGAGGTTGATGCCGATCTGCTTGAAGTTCTCGGTCAGGATCGGCGTGTACTCGGTCCAGGGCTCGTAGTTCCGGTTGATCATGAGGACGTTGTCGCAGACCGGGTCGTCGCAGACCCCGTCCCCGTTCTTGTCGTACTTCGACTGGGCCATCTCCGCCTTGGCGGCCTCGACGTCGCCCGCGTGGTTGGGGCTGGGGTACGGATCGTAATCCGCCAGGTCGGGCAGGACCGTCGGGGGCTCGATGGTCGTGGCGATCTCACCGGTCGTCGGGCCGCCCGTCGCCTGCAGCATGGCCGCCTTGTCCACGACGAAGTTCGCGGCCTTGCGCACGTGGATGTCGTCGAAGGGCGGCACGATGAGGTTCATCGTGAGGTACCACGTGCGGTCGCCGGAGTTCGTCTTCAGGTTGTCCTGCAGGTCGGGGTTGGTCAGGTACTGCTGCAGGATCGCGGCCGGCGGAGCCCCGTGGGCGAGGTCGATCTCGCCGTTCAGGACCCGGTTGTAGATGTCGTCCAGGTTGGTGTTGATGACGTACGACCAGCCGTCGATGTAGTTCTTGCGGTTCTCGTCGGTGGCCTGGTCGTAGTTGGGGTTGCGGACGACGTACATGAACTTGTCCGGGTCGTACCCCTTGATCGGCTCTAGGGTGTCGCAGGAGCTGATGTCGAGCTCGTCCGACCCGAGGAGCATGTAGGGCCCGTTCGACATGACGTACCGGCCGTACTCACCGGCCTTGTCGAAGCAGCCGGCCACCTCCGGCGGGATCGGCGCGGCCGCGGGCTGGGCCAGCCGGTACAGGAAGTCGCCGGTCGGCCGCTCGAGGTGGAAGATGATCGTCTTGTCATCCGGCGTCTCGATCCCCTCGATCGGGTCCTCCTGCGACTTGCCCTCGCAGTCCATCCCCACGATCGTCCCGCAGTAGTAGTTGCCGTACTGCGCGATCAGGGACTTCGTGTTGATGCGCTGGAAGGCGAAGGCCACGTCCTGCGAGGTCACCGGTCGGTTCAGCGGCGGCTGCCACATCACGCCGTCCTTCAGCGTGAACGTGATCGTGAGGCCGTCCGCCGACACCTCCCCCAGGTCGGTGGCGAGGTCCGGCACCGGCTCGTTGCCACCCTTCTCGCCCGGCAGCCACGGGTAGCTCACGAGACCGCGCAGCAGGAAGTTCCCGTAGATCGCCCACGCCGTCCCGAGGTACTCGCCGGTCGGGTCGAACGCGTTCGTGAACCCGAAGTCGGTGGTCTCCTCGCGGAGGATCCCGCCGGTCGGGATCCCGCCGGTCGCCCCCGTCGGACCGGTCTCCGTCGGCCCGCCACCGCCCCCGCAGGCCGTCGCGACGAGCGCGAGCGATGCGAGCAGCCCCACCAGCACCACGTATCGCTTCACCCGTGCACCCCCTTCCTTCCGTTCCGGACCCGTCGAACAAGCGTCATGCGCCGCTGCCTCCCCCCTTCCTCTATCCGCTCACCTGCGTCCGCGGGTCCAGCGCGTCGCGCAGCCCGTCGCCCACCAGGTTGAACGCGAGCGTCGTCAGCACGAGCGCCATCCCCGGGAAGAAGAGCATCCACCACGCCACCGTGTACAGCTGGCCGCGGGCCGCGTCGGAGATCATGCGTCCCCACGACGGCGTGGTCGGCGGGATCCCCACGCCGAGGAACGACAGGGCCGCCTCGAAGAGGATGTTGCTCGGGATGATCAACGTCCCGTAGACGATGATCGGGGCGGCCAGGTTCGGCAGCACGTCCCGCAGCAGGATCCGCCCGGTGCCGGCGCCCATGGCCCGCGCCGCCTCGATGAACTCCTTGTTGCGGATGGTGAGCACCTGGCCCCGGACGATCCTGCCGATGTAGGGCCAGGTGAACAGCGCGATGATGGCGGTGACGAGGGAGATCCCGGGTTGGATCAGTCCCCCGAGGCACCCCTCCGCGGTGATGGAGCAGGTCGCCGCGATCCCGATCGAGAAGAGGAGCACCGGGAGCGAGAGCGTGAGGTCGATGGCCCGTGAGACCACGGTGTCGACCCACCCCCCGAGGTACCCGGCGAGCGAGCCCAGGAGGATCCCGAGGACGACCGCGAACCCCGTGGAGAGCAGGGCGACGAGGAGGGACGTCCTCGCACCGTAGATGGTCCGCACGAACACGTCCCGTCCCGACGTATCAACCCCGAACCAGAACTCCGCGCTGGGCCCGACGGTCGGGAGCCCGATCTCGTCCAGGGTGTCGCGGAACAGGGCGTTCGGGTCGTGGTGGACGAGATCGTGGGCGATGAGCGGGGCGGTGATCGCGAGGAGCGCCAGCGCGATCAGGAACACGCCCGCCCCCACCGCCACCCGGTCCTTGCGGAACCGCATCCAGAAGATCTGCCAGGGCGTCCGGCCGATGATGGTGCTGGTCGGCTCGGCTGCGCCCAGGGCCGCTACCGGCTCGCCGATCTCCTCGTCCCGGACCTGCCCCAATCCGGCCTCGCTCTTGCGTGGTTGCGCCGAAGTTTACCCACGGTGCTGCGCACCGGCCACCGCCCCGCGTCCGTCGGATATACGCGGGCGCTCAGCCCCGGGGATTGCGTGGCGGCGGCTCCCCGTCCCTCACGTGTACCGGACCCGTGGGTCCAGGAACGCGTAGAGGATGTCGACGACGAAGTTGGCGACCACGATGAAGAAGGCTCCGACCAGCGTCACCCCCATGACCGCCGGGAAGTCGGCGGCGTAGAGCGACACGATGGCGTACTGGCCGAGCCCCGGCAGCTGGAAGACCGACTCCGTGATGACGGCCCCCCCGAGCAGGAACGCCACGTCCATCCCGAACATCGTGACCACCGGTGTCAGGGCGGCGCGGAGCCCGTGCCGGAAGATCACCCGGCGCTCGGAGATCCCCTTGGCGCGAGCGGTGCGGATGTAGTCCTCGCCCATGGTCTCGATGAGGTTGCCGCGGGTCATGCGCGAGTAGAAGGCGGCGGAGGTGATGGCGAGCGAGAACCAGGGCAGCACGAAGTAGCCCTCGAGCACGGACTCCACGACCGACTGCCCCTTGGGGAGGCCGGCGGTCGGAAGCCACCCCAACCAGAAGTGGAACACGTAGAGGAGGACGAGGCCGAGCCAGAAGATCGGCGCCGAGACCCCGATGAGAGCGAAGATCATCGCGGCCCGATCGAGCAGGCTCCCCCTGCGGATCGCCGAGATGATGCCGATGGGGATCCCGATGGCCAGCCAGAGCAGGGACGCCCCGATGGTCAGGGCGATCGTCACCGGCAGGCGTCCCAGGATCTGCTCCTTGACCGAGGTCTGGTTCCGGTAGGAGAAGTAGACCTTCTCGTTCAGGAACAGGCCGGGCCAGGGGATCATCCCCGAGGCGAACTTCCAGTACTGGACCCACAGGGGGCGGTCCAGGCCGAAGTTCTCGCGCACCTGGGCCACGAGCTCGGGGCTGGGGTGCCGACCGACGGCGCGGGCGATGGGGTCGCCGGCCGGCAGCTTCACGAACACCAGGAACGTGAACAGCGACACGACCACGAGGACGACGATCAGGAAGAGCGTCCGTCGGATCATGTAGCGGATCACGGGTCCACCTCCGGGGAGGCCGGGGGCCAGCTCGCGCCGGCCCCCGGTCTCCTGCCTGTCGCACCTACTGGGCCTCCGGCCGGATCGCGACCTGCTCGTACGCCATCTGGTTGTCGAACAGGCAGTACGTGTAGTTCACGATGCGGCTCGAGACGATCTGCTCGACGTTGCTCCAGATCAACGGGACGATGGGGACGACGTCCTCCATGAGGATCTTCTCCGCCTCGGCCCAGCACTGGACCCGCTCGTCGCCCGTGAGCGCGGCGCACTCCTCGATCTTGTCGTCGAGACCCGGGACCTCGGTCACGTCGTACCCGTACTTCTTCAGCTGCTCGGGGTCGGCCCCGACCATCGAGTAGTTGGTGTTGTACTGGTCGAGGATGCTCGGCCCGTACATCGGGAAGAAGTAGAACGTGTACGCGTCCGGGTAGTCCTGGAGCCACCCCGCGAACACGCTGAACGGGATGTGGTTCTTCGGGTCGAAGATCTTCCCGTACGCCGTGGAGTTGTCGAAGTTCTTCACGTCCAGCTCGATGCCGATGGCGGCGAGGTTCTGCGCGATGAGCTGGTGCTGGGCCTCGGCGACCCGGCCCACGACACCGATCGACAGCACGCCCTTGCACTCGGGCGCGTCGCAGATCCCGTCCTGGTTCGTGTCGTACTTCGACTGGGCCATCTCGTCCTTGGCGAGCTGGAGTCCCTCGGGCGAGTCCGCCCCCTCGTGGTTCGGCGTCTCGTACGGGTCGTACCCCTCGAGGAGGTTGCCGAGGAGCCCCGGCGGCGTGTAGTAGCCGGCGATCTCACCGGAGGCCTCGCCGCCCGAGAGCCGGCGCCATCCCTCCTTGTTGATCGCGTAGTTCACCGCCTTGCGCACGTGGATGTCGTCGAAGGGTGGCACCGCCAGGTTCATCGAGATGTAGTAGTTCCCCGAGCCCGGCTCCACGAAGTACTGGTCCTGGAGCTCGGGGTCCTGGGAGAACTTCCGGGCCGTCTGCGCCGAGACCCCGTTCGTGAAGATGTGGTCGATCTCGTCGTTCGCGACCTTCTCCTCCGCGACCTCCTGGTCGCAGCCGGGGCAGATCTCGACCGTGATGGCGTCCACGTACGCCGGCCGCAGGTCGTCCTGGTCGTCGGCCACCCACGACGGGTTGCGCACGAGCGAGATCAGCTTGTCGGGCTGGTAGCCCTCGACCGGCTCCTGCTGCTTGGCCGGGACGGAGAAGTCGAGCTTCTCCGAGCCCTCGAACATGTACGGGCCGGATGCCACGAGGAAGCGTCCGTAGTCGTCGTCGTGCCCCTCGGCGACGCCGAGCGGCGCCTCCGGGTCGGCCGGGTTCGGCGGGATCGGCGCCGTGGCCGGCATCGCGAACCGGTAGCCGAGGTCGCCGGCGGGCTCCGTCAGCTTGATCTCGAGCGTGTAGTCGTCCACCGCGGTCATGCCGGAGATGGTGTCGGCCTTGCCGGCGGCGAAGTCGTCGAAGCCCTCGATCACGCTGTAGTAGAAGCTGTACCCCGCCGCCACCTCGGGCTTGGCCGTCCGCATCATCGCGCGGATGAAGTCCTGCGCGGTGATCTCGACGTCCCGCAGCGGCGGCGCGTAG
>ML214199.1:0-1212 GCA_004366195.1 Actinomycetota bacterium | reverse complement strand
CTTGAAGGTCCAGGTCAGGCCGTCGTCGGAGACGGTCGGCATCTCCGCCGCGAGGTCCGGGAACACCTTGTCGCCCTCCTCGTCCGGACCCTTGCCGTTGTAGGACAGGAGCGTCCGCAGGAGGCAGCAGCGGTAGAACGCGAAGGAGACCTGGAAGTACTCCTTCTGCGGGTCGAAGGCGGCGGTGACGTCCGTGTCCATCCAGGCCCGGAGCGTTCCCCCCGGCTGGATCTCCTCGGTCGTCGTGGGCCCCGTGGGCCCGGTCTGGCCGCCCTCCTCGCCCCCGCCGCACGCCACGGCGGCGAGCGCCAGCACGGCGACGAGCGCCGCGACCTTCAGGTACCTGCTCATGTGCTTCCCCCCCTTCCCTTCCGTCGTCCTCAGCCGGCCTCACCGACCGGCGCCGTGCTCGTGCTCGCCTCCATCGCCTCCTTCCGTCGGGCCTTGCGCCTCCCCTTCCCTGCGTACGCGGCGGCCTCGGCCCGCGGATCGAGCGCGTCGCGCAGGCCGTCACCGACCAGGTTGAACGCGAGCGTCGTGACGAGCAGGAACACGCCGGGGAAGAACATCGTCCACCAGGCGTCCTGGAACAGGTGGCTCGCATCGGAGAGCTGTCGCCCCCACGACGGCGTCGTGATCGGGACACCGATCCCCAGGTACGAGAGGCCCGCCTCGAACAGCACGTTCGCCGGGACGAGCAGCGTCGAGTACACGACGATGGGAGCGACGAGGTTCGGCAGGATCTCCTTGACCATGATCCGGAGGTTGCCCGCCCCCAGGGCCCGGGCCGCCTCCACGAACTCCTTCTCCCGCAACGAGAGGACCTGGCCACGCACGATCCGCGCCAGGTACGGCCAGCTGAACAGGCCGATCACGTAGCTGACGAGGAGCAGGCCCGGCTTGATCAGGCCGCCGAGGCAGCCCTGGGGCTGGAGCCCGCAGGCGGCCACGAGCCCCAGCGCCAGCAGGAGGACGGGGAGCGAGAGCACGACGTCCATCATCCGCGAGATGAACGTGTCCACCTTGCCCCGGAAGAAGCCCGCGATGACTCCCAGGGCCACGCCGATCACGACCTCCAGCCCCGTGGCGAAGAACGCGACGATGAGCGAGGTCCGGGCGCCGTACATGACCTGGAGGAACAGGTCCCGTCCCTGCGGGTCCGCCCCGAACCAGAACTCCTTGTTGGGGCCGAGGGGCAGCCCGTAGTCGTCG
>SIRV01000231.1 GCA_004366195.1 Actinomycetota bacterium | reverse complement strand
GGCCGGCGGGCGCGGGCTCGAGCCGGGTGGTGGCTACCAGGCATGGGTCGGCCACCTCATCCACCGCATCATCCAGGAGATCGAGGAAGGGCGGATCCCGCGCACCCCCGAGGCCTTCGCCGCCGAGATCGAGCGGCGCTGGGACCCCTCGCGCTTCCCCTCCCACGCGATCTCCGAGGCCGAGCGCCGGCACGCCCTTGAGACGTTCGTCCCGAACTGGTTCGAGCGGTACGGCGACCTGCCGGCCCGGACCACGGAACGCCGCTTCGCCTTCGAGCTCGACGGGGCGACGATCTCCGGGGTCATCGACCGCATCGGCCCGGTCCCCGAGGGCGAGCTCCGGATCACGGACTTCAAGACGGGGCGCCCGGACAACGCCGGACCCGTGGCCAAGAACCTGCAGCTCGGCATCTACTTCCTCGCGGTCCGCGAGTGCCCGGACCTCGCCGAGCACCGGGAGGAGCTCGCCGGCGTCGAGCTCGCCTTCCTCGCGGGCAAGGGGACCGACGCCGGCGTCGCGGTGCACGCCTGGCCCCTGTCGGAGGGGCGCGAGCAGGGGTACGAGCAGCGGATGCGCGAACGCCTCGCCGAGCTGATCGCGCGGGTGCGGCGGCTGGACGAAACGGGGGCCTACGTGGCCTCAACGGCCGCCGAGTGTCGGTTCTGCCGCTTCCGAACGCTCTGCCCCCGCTACCCGGAGGGCGGCTCCGTCTTCCCCGTCGCGAGCGTGGCGTCCCCGCGGGAGGTGGAGGGATGACCCGGTACCCCGAGCCGATCGTCGCCTTCCTCGGCGGCCGTCCGACCGACGAGCAGTGGCGCGCGATCTCCTACCCCCTCGAGCCCTTTGTCCTGATCGCCGGCGCGGGATCCGGGAAGACCTCGGTCATGGCCGCCCGCGTGGTGTACCTCGCCTTGGTCGCCGCGGGGAGGCTCGAGGCCGACCACCCGGGGGTCTCGCCCGGGAACGTGCTCTGCCTCACCTTCACGAACAAGGCCACGGAGTACCTGCGCCTCCGGGTGCGCCGCGCCCTCGCCGAGCTCGACGTCCCCGAGGGCGAGGAGCCGGAGATCCTCAACTACCACGGCTTCGCCGCCGACCTGCTCGAGCGCTACGGGATGCTGGTCGGGCTCGAGCCCGGCCAGCGGGTGGTGACCGACGTCCAGCGTCGGCAGATCGTCGAGCGGGTCCTGGAGGAGATGACCTTCGAGCACCTCACGACGCGCTGGCAGCCGAGCATCGTGAACAAGATCATCGCGCTCGAGGAGCAACTCCAGAACCACCTCGTCGAGCCGGAGGAGGTCATCGCCCACGTGGAGGGCAAGCTCGAGCAGCTCCGCGCCGCTCGCTCCGCGGAACCCTACGCCGCGGCTCTCGAGCGGATCGAGCTCGCCCGGGCCGTGGCCCGCTTCCGCGAGCTCAAGGCGGAGCTCGGCGTGCTCGACTTCGGCGACCAGATCGCCCGCGCCGTCCGCGTGGTCCGCGAACGACCGGAGGTCGCCGCCGCCTACCGCGAGCGCTTCGGCGTCGTTCTCCTCGACGAGTACCAGGACACGAACCACGCGCAGGCGGTCCTCATGGCGGCGCTCTTCGCCGGCGGCGGCCACCCCGTCACCGCCGTGGGCGACCCGGACCAGAACATCTACGCGTGGCGCGGGGCGAGCCTCCACAACCTGCTCGAGTTCCCCCGGGTCTTCGTTCGCTCCGACGGGGAGCCGGCCGAGAAGCTACCGCTGTACACGAACTTCCGCTCCGGCGAGCGGATCCTCGAGGCCGCCGACCGCATCATCGCCTCGCTCCCGGCGCAGCAGCGGCCGGACCAGAGCAAGATGCTGCGGCCGTGGCCGGCGAACGGGGCGGGCGAGGTACGCGTCGCCGTCTTCGACCACGAGGTCGCGGAGGCCGAGTGGATCGCCGAGCGGATCACCGAGCTCCACGAGGAGGGCCTCCGGTGGGCGGACTGCGCCGTCCTCTGCCGGCGCCACCGACTGTACGAGCCCCTCGTCGTCGCCTTCGCCGAGCGCGGGATCCCCGCCGAGTTCGCCGACCTCGCCGGCCTCATCCGGCTGCCCGAGGTCGTCGAGGTGCTGGCCTACGCGCGGGCGGCGATCGATCCCGACGACAGCGTGGCGCTCGCCCGGATCCTCACCGGACCCCGGTACCGGATCGGCGTCCCGGACCTCTCGCGCGTCGCCGCCTGGACCCGACGCAGCGACGCCCGCCTGCGCCGGAGGATCGCCGAGGAGCGGCTCGACGTGGACGAGGACCTCGTGGAGGATCAGCCCTACCTGATCGCCGAGGCCCTCGAGCACCTCGACGAGGTCGAGGGCCTCTCGGAAGAGGGCCGTCGGCGGATGCTGGCCTTCGCCGCCGAGCTCCGGGAGCTCCGCGAGGCGGCCCGCCGCCCCGTGCCGGAGTTCCTCGCCGAGATCGTCCGGCGGATCGGCCTCCTCGAGGAGCTCGACGCGGAGCCCGACCGGGCGCTCGCCACGGCCCGGCGGCGCAACCTCGCCGCGTTCCTCGACCAGGTGCACGCGTTCCAACCCCTGGACGGAGAGCTCACGCTCCGCGCCTTCCTCGACCACATCGACGGGATCGAGGAGGATCGCGAGTGGGCGCCGGTGCAGCCGGGCGAGGAGGACTCGGTCAAGGTGATTCTCGTGCATGGCGCGAAGGGGCTGGAGTTCGAGGCCGTCTTCGTCCCGGGGCTCGCGAAGGGGATCTTCCCCAACACCACCATCCAGCACAACCCGGCCCGGCGGGGAGACTCCCTGGACGTGGAGCTGCGCCGGGATCGAGACCTGCTGCCCCGCTTCGACGGCGTGATGTCGCGCTTCCTCGATGACCTCCGCAGGCAGGAGGAGTACGAGGAGCGGCGGACGGCCTACGTCGCGCTCACCCGCGCCAAGCGGTACCTGCACGTCTCGGCCGCCGAGTGGTACGGCGAGATGGTCCAGCATCCGAAGGGGGTGGGGGCGTTCCTCTGCGAGCTCAAGCGGTGGGGCGAGGGACGGCCCGACGTGCAGCTCGAGTTCCGCGTCCCGGAGGAGGGCCCGTCCGGCTCGAACCCCCTCGTCGGCTACCGCCAGGCCAGGGTCCCCGCCTGGCCGGGTCCGGCGCTGCGGGGGGAGGCCGACGAGCTGTTCCCGGAGGGGTGGCGGCGCGCGGCGCTGCGGGCGGCCGCGGTGGGCGGCGTCGGCGAGGAGCTCCTCGGGCGCCTCTCCCCCGCCGAGCGCGAGGCCTACGAGGCCGCCGCGGCCGCGCGCCGTAGCCTCGCGTCGCATCTGCTCGAACGGGAGGCGGAGATGGGTGAGGCGCGCGTGGCGCCCCGCACGGTAACCGTGAGCTCGGTGATCGACTACGCGCGCTGCCCGGCGAGGTTCCGATGGAGCGTCGTCCAGCCGCTCCCCCGATCCTCCGGCCCGGCCGCCCGGATCGGGACCGAGGTCCACGCGTGGATCGAGCGGCGCTCATCCGGCCAGACCTCCCTCCTCGAGCTGGAGGAGACGCCGGATCTCATCGCCGAGGAGCTCGTCGGCGAGCCCGGCCGGATCGAGCGGCTCCGCCGAGCGTTCCTCGAGAGCCGCTTCGCCGACATGGTTCCGCTCTTTGCCGAACGCCCGTTCCTCCTGCCGGTCGGGGATCGGTTCGTCGGCGGCCGGATCGACGCGATCTACGGCGCGCCGGACGGACCCTGGGAGGTCGTCGACTACAAGACGGGCAAGCCGCCGGCCGCGGACGACCCGCTCGCGCGGGCGCAGCTCGATCTCTACGCGCTCGCCTGCATCGACGTGTGGGGCAAGCGCCCCGAGGACCTGACGCTCACGTACCTCTACCTCGCCACCGGCGAGGAGCGCTCCTACCCCGCCGCCCGCACCGAGGAGCTCCGTGCCCGGGTCTCGGCCTGGCTGGCGGGGATCGCGGCCGGGGCGTTCGACCCCACCCCCGGCGAGCACTGCCGTTGGTGCGACTTCCGCCCCTTCTGCGCGGCCGGGCGCGCCTTCGTCGGCGAGCTCGACTGAGGGCGCCTCAGCCCGCCGCGCTCAGCCGCTCGACCTGCTCCTCGAAGTCCCGGTACTGCGCCGCCGGGTCCCAGCCTCCCTCCACGCTCGTCGGCGCGAACCGGACCGCGAGGCCGAGCGCCTCGGCGCGCGTCCGCACCGCCTCGCGGAACCAGGCGAAGCTGCCCGGGTGCAGGAGCACCTCGCCGCGGGTGCCGATCCGCCGGAGCGAGGGATCCTCGACCACGACCGGGATCGGGCGGAGGATCCCATCGACCCCCTCGGGCGCTCCCTCCAGAACCTCCAGGCGGGCCCGTCGCCCGTCCCAGGTCGCCACCGCGACCGCCCTCTCCGGTTCCTCCGGGCGGTGGAGCTCGGCCCGCATCACGCCGTGAGGGATCGCTCGTGCCGACGGATCAGGCCGGCGACGTGTTTGAGGATCCTCCCCGCCACGACGGGCTCGGCCTCCAAGAGGGCGAAGAACGCTCGTCGCGGGAGCACGAGCACCGTCATCGGGGTCTCGGCCACCACCGACGCCGTCCTCGGCCCACCGTCGAGGAGCGAGATCTCGCCGAACACGTCACCCGGGAAGAGCCGGTTCAGGACCCGCCCGGAGGGGGCGACGACCTTGGCCTCCCCCTGGAGGATCACGTAGAAGGCGTCCCCGGCGTCGCCGGCCCGGACGATCGTCGCGCCCTGCATGAAGCGCTGCTCCTCGCACAGCTCCGCCACGCGACGCAGGTGGCGGGCCGAGAGGCTCGCGAACAGCGGCACCTGCGCCAGGGTCTCTCGCGCTCGCTTGCTCACCGCGACCCCCTTCCGCTCGTCATCCGGGAGCCTACCCGTCCCCGAGCGGCGCTGTCGAAGGCGTGTCGGTACCCCGGCCTATGGTGCGCCCGTGGGGGAGATGGTCCTCGCGGCGGGGGCGCCGCGACGGTACCGGCACGGTGAGGTGATCGTGGGGCAGGGGCAGGAGGTCGACTGCCTCCGCCTCGTGGTCACCGGAGCCGTGCGACTGGCGGCCGTCGCGCCGAGCGGACGGGAGGCCGTGGTCGGCCTCCTCGGGCCGGGCGACGTCTTCGGCGAGATCGCCCTCCTCGGCGGGGGTCCCTCGCCGGTCGAGGCCCGCGCCGTGGGCGACGAGGCGTCGGTCCTCGCCATCCCCCCGGCCGTCCTCCGGGACCTCTTCCGCCGCCTCCCGGCGACGGCGGAGGAGCTCCTGCGGATCGTGGCGAGCCGGCTGCACGACACGACGACCGCCCTCGAGGAAGCGCTCACGCGGGACGTGCCCACGCGGATCTCGCTCAGGTTGCAGCACCTGGCGGTCGCCCACGGGGAGGACGCGGAGGACGGCGTCGCGCTCCCGTCCCGACTGACGCAGGAGGAGCTGGGTCGGATGGTCGGAGCGACGCGCGAGACGGTGAACCGGACGCTCGCGGCCCTCGCCGCTCGGGGCGTGCTCGCCCACAGGGACCGGCGCTACGTCGTGCGCGACCCCCAGGCCCTCCTCCCGGCCGGAGACGCGCCTGCGCTCAGACCTCGCGCCGACGCCCGAACGCCGTCGCGAGCGCCATGAGCACGCCGGCCACGAACAGGATCGTCCCGTACACGTTCACCGTGGGCGGGATCCCGATCCTCGTCGCCCCGTACACCCAGATCGGGAAGGTCTGCACCTGTCCCGAGACGAAGTTCGAGATCACGAAGTCATCCAGGGACAGGACGAACGACAGGAGGAAGCCCGCCGTGATGCCCGGCAGGATGAGGGGGAAGGTCACCGTCCAGAAGGCGACCGGCGGCGTCGCGTAGAGATCCTGCGCGGCGTCCTCCAGCGATCGATCCATCCCCGCCACCCGGGCTCGGACGGTCACCGCCACGAACGGGATGCTGAAGGCCACGTGGCTGAGGAGGATCGTGAAGAGGCCGAGCGGCGCACGCGACTCGATGAACAGGGAGAGCAGGGAGGAGCCGAGCACGATCTCAGGTACGGCGATCCCCATGAAGATCACGAAGTTCACGGCCGCTCGCCCGCGGAACACGTAGCGACCCAGGACCAGCCCGAGGGTGGTGCCCAGCGGGGTCGCGATGGCCGCCGCCGTCACCGCCACCACGAGCGAGTTCCGCACCGCCTCGTTGAGGGATGCGTCCGCGAAGACGTTCCGGTACCAGTCCAACGTGAATCCCCAGAACCGCGGCTGCTGACGCTCCCCAGGGACGTCGTTGAACCCGAACAGGATCATGAGCAGGATCGGGGAGACCAGGTACAGCACCAGCAGGCCCGTGTACCCGCCGAGCAGGGCGCGGGCCTTCCGGAACCGGGGCCGGCGGAGGGGCGCCGGCTCTCGACCCGCGACCGCATCCGTCCGCGTCGCCGCTCCCAGGACCGCGCTCATGCTCCCACCGCCGCCGCCACGGTCTCGTCCTCCGTGCCGATGAGCTTCGCGTAGAGGCTCGTGAGGACCACCATGCCGAACATGAGGACCATCGACAGCGCCGCCGCCACGGGGTACCGTGCCTGCCGCAGGTACTCGGTCTGGATGATGTTGCCGATCATCCTCGTCGTGGGGCCGCCGAGGACCTCGGCCTCCACGTAGTCGCCCGTCGCGGGAACGAAGGTGAGGAGGGTCGCCGCGAACACCCCCGGCATCGACAGCGGGAAGATCACCTTCGTGAACGCCTGCACCGGGGTGGCGTACAGGTCGTAGGCGCACTCGACGACCGCCCGGTCGATCCGCTCGATCGCCACGTACAGCGGCAGGGCGGCGAACGGGAGGTAGTTGTAGATGAGGCCTCCGACGACCGCGACCCACGTCGAGAGCACGCGGAAGTCCTCGGGCAGGAGGCCGAGATCCTTCAGCGTCCCGAGCACGAGCCCGTGGTCGGCCAGGATGAACTTCCACTGCACCGTTCGGATCACGAAGGAGACGAAGTACGGCAGGAGGATCGTGAACAGGAGCGCGGACTTGAACCGTCCGCCATGGAACGCGATCCAGTAGGCGGCGGGGTACGAGAGCACGACGGTGCCGAGGGTCGTGGAGCCGGCGTAGATCACCGACCGCAGGAAGAACGTCTGGCGACCCGCCAGCGCGTCCACGTAGTTCTCGAAGGCCCACGTGAACCGGAACCCGCCCGATAGCACCCCGCCGCTCTTCAGGGACATGTACGCCATGACGGCCACCGGTAGGACGAGGAACACGAACATCCACGCACCGCCCGGCGTGAGCAACGCGTACGCCACCCGCCGCCGGCGCGCCTCGATGCCGTGGGGGCGGGAGGCTTTCCTGGAGACGACGGTGGTGGCCATCGCTCAGGACCTCATCCCATCACGCCTGCTCCGTGATCGGCACGAAGATCCGGTCCCACTCCTCCTTCTCCTCGTCGGTGCGGAGGGTCCTGCCGAATCGGCACCGCGCGAGGAGCTCCTGGGTGGGGAAGAGGTACTCGCTCTCGGCCGTCTCGTAGAGCTTCCGGGCGTATCCCTTCCAGCCTCGCTCCTCGGCGCGCTCCGCGTCCTTGCGGATCAGCTCCTGCGTCTCCTTCACCGGAGACATGTAGAGCACCCACTCCTGCAGCATCGTGGCGATCTCCGGTCGGTAGTAGAAGTCCATGAGCGTGAGGGCGCTCACGGGGTGCTCGGCGCCGACCGGGATCATCATGTTGTCGGTCCAGATCAGGCAGCCGCCCTCGGGGACCACGAACTCCAGGTTCTGATAGCCGCCCCAGGTGTGGTAGTAGAGGATGTCGCCCGACCACGCCATCGAGACGGCGAGGTTCCCGTTCGTGAGGTCGTCCACGTAGCCCTGGGCGTAGTAGGCACGCACGAGCCCGGTCTCGCGCTGCTTCAGCAGCCACTCCGCGGCGACCTTCCAGTCCTCCGGCGTCGAGGTCTGGGGGTCGATCCCCAGGTTCCACATCACGAAGTCCGGCATGTCCTCCTCGATCATCCCGACGCTCCCTGGAGGGAGCTTGTTCGGATCGGCGAGGTCGTCGAGCTTCGTGATCGGCGCGTCCACGAGGTCTCGGTTCACCGCGATGCCCGTCAACCCCGACTGCCACACCATCGAGTGCTTCGCCCCGGGGTCGAAGGGTGGGTCCTTCGCCCAGTCCGTGGCGTGCGCGTCGAAGTTCGGGCGCTTCGTGGTGTCGAGCGGGTAGACCCAGCCGTTCTTCACGAGGGCCTGGAACTCCCACCCGTTCGTGATGACGATGATGTCCCAACCCGTCGGCTGCCCGGCCTGCAGCTGCGGCTGGAGCTTCCCGAAGAACGACGCGTTGTCCTGGATCACCTCCTTGTACGTGACGGTGATCCCCGTCTCCTCCTCGAACTTCCGCAGGCTCGGGACGTACCGCTCGCCGGTCTCCGGGTCCTTCTTCTTGTCGATGTACACGGGCCAGTTGGCGAACTCGACGTGCCCCTCGGGGGGTCCGGAGAACAGCTCCTTCACGTCGACCTCACCGCCCCCTTCCTCGGGCTGGCACGAGGCCAGGAGCGACGGAAGGCTGACCCCCACGGCACCGATCCCGGCCGCCCGGCCGGCGGCCCGGAGGAAGCCGCGACGCGTCAGCCGTCGGCGAAGGAGCCCTGGGAGCGCTCCGGGACCCGAACCTCCGATCGGTGCGTTCATGGCCTCGCCTCCTTCCGACCGTCGGGGGACGCGGGGCGCCTCACGTGCTGGGGATGCGCGGATCGCGCGCTGCGGGACGAACGAGGAACCTGATCCTCGTGGCCGGACCGGCCGCGGGGCGCGATGTCCGACGACGGGTGCACGCAGGCACGTGGCATCGCCCCTCTCCACCACGATGCTACTGCGGGGCACCGGCCCGTCGCGGTCCGAGGGGCCTCCCCCGGCCGGGCCGGTTGCCCGACCTATCCGCCTTCCTGAAGGACGGCCAGGCTGCAGGGACCGCAGAGCCGCGCTCGACCGTGGACCGGCCGGCCACAGCGCTCGCAGGCCCTCGGGTGGGCGAGGGCGAACCGGACCTCGCCGTCGGCCTTCACGCGCTCCACCCGCCCCTCGGCCTCGAGCTTCAGGAGGTGTGCGAGGACCGACCGCGCCGCGAGCGGGTGCAGCTCGGCGGGGTAGCCGACGTAGATCTCCGGCACCAGCTCCTCGGGGGTCCGCGGCCTCGACGCCGACGCCAACCCCGCCAGCACCTGTCGCTCCCGCTCCTCGCGGTGCGCCAGGTACTCGTCGAGCTTGGCCGTCGCGTCCAGCACGACCGGGCCGTGGCCCGGGTAGATCGTCCGCGGTCGCAGCTCCCGCAGGCGCCGGAGCGACCGCAGGTACTGGACGAGGTCCCCCTCAGGGGGGTCGATCACGCTCGTCCCCCGGCCGAGGACGACGTCGCCGGTGAACAGCGCGCCCTCCCGCTCGAGGAAGAAGGCGACGTGGTCCGGGCTGTGGCCGGGGGTCGCCACCACCCGCAGGGCGACGCCCGGGATCCGGATCTCCTGGCCGTCGTGGAGCCGCCGCATCCCCTCGATCGGTCGCGCCGCGTACACCGGCGCCCCCGTCCGCCGGCCGAGCGTGAGCGCCCCCGGCGCGTGATCGGGGTGGTCGTGGGTGAGGAGGACCGCCCCCACCCGCCCAGCGGCCTCGACCACCTCGTCCAGGTGCGAGGGATCCTCGACGCCGGGGTCGATGACGACCGCCGGCCAGCGTCCGACGACCCAGGTGTTCGTGCCCTCCAGCTCGCGCAGGCCGGGGTTCGGGGCCAGGACCCGGACGATCCTCGTGAGCTCGGCCGGCAGCTCCACCTCAGCCCTCCTGCCAGAAGGTCGAGCGCGGCAGGCGCGCGAGCTCCTCCTCGTCAGGCTCGCGCGTCGCGATCCGGAGCGCGAGCAGCTCCTCCACGCTCCAGCAGCGCGCGAGCTCCCGGACGGTGAGGTAGGTCGGCCAGTACAGACGGCGGCGACCGGCCTCCCACTCGGCGAGCAGCTGCGCGGGCGAGGTCCACCACGCTGCGGCGATCTCCCGTCCGTCCGGCCTCGGCGCGAGCCCGGGCGGCGCGGGGACGGCGAAGTATTCCGCGTCGAAACGCACCGGCACGTCCTCGGGCGCCACCCAGTGGGCGATCCGTGCGAGCTGCTCGACCCTCGGAGGGGAGCCGTCGATCGCCGCCAGGCTGCCGTGATGGGCGACGCGGAGGCCCGAGCCGGTGAGCGCGAGCCCCACCTCCTCGAGGAGCTCACGGACGGCGCAGGCCCTGGCCGCCTCGGCGGCCGAGCCGAACCAGCGCTCGGCCCGCGCCGCGTCCTGCGCGTCGGTGGCGCCGCCCGGGAAGGCCACGTAGCCGGGGAGGAACCGGCTCCCCCTGCTCCGCTCGAGCGCGAGGACCTCGGGGCCCTCCGGACCCTCTCGCACGGCGATCACCACCGCGGCCTTGCGGATCTCCGTCCCCACGGCGCGCATCATCCCAGACGCGGCCGCTACCCTGGCCCGGGATGCGGCGCGATCGGCGACGGGGGCGTGGATGAGCGAGGAGGTCGCGGCCAGGATCCGGGCCGCCGTCGCCGAGCGCGGCCCCATCACGTTCGCCGAGTTCATGGAGCACGCCCTCTACGGGCCCGGCGGGTTCTACGAGCACCCGCCGGTCGGTGCCGAGGGCCATTTCGTGACGAGCCCCCACGTGCACCCCGTCTTCGCCGACCTCGTCCGGTTCGCGATCCTCGATGCGTGGGAGGCGCTCGGCCGCCCTGAGCCGCTCCGCGTGGTCGAGCTCGGGGCCGGAGACGGCACGCTCGCCCGGGGGATCCTCCTCGGGCTCGAGGCCGGGGGCATCGCCACGGACTACACGGCGGTCGAGATCTCGCCCGGCGCGCGCGAGCGCCTCCGCGCGCTCCCCCTGCGCGTGGAGGCCTCGCTGGAGGCCGTGCCGCCCATCGACCCGGGCGTCGTGCTCGCAAACGAGCTCCTCGACAACCTCCCCTTCCGGCGGGTGCGGTGGCGCGGCGGGGAGCTGGTCGAGCTCCGGGTGGGCGTCGAGGGCCCGCGTCTGGTCCTCGTCGAGACCCCCTGCGAGCCGGAGCTCGCCGCGCTCGCGCCCCCGGATCTCGCCGAGGGCGAGGAGGCCGTGGTCCCGACGGGGGCGCTCGCGTTGGTGGAGGTCCTGGCCAGGGTCCTGCGGCGGGGCTACGCCTACCTCATCGACTACGGCTCGGCCGGCGGGCCGGCCGGCGAGGTGCACGGCTACCGGTGCCACGCCGTCCTCGAGGACGTCCTCGAGGACCCCGGGAGCGCCGACGTGACGGCGGGGGTCGACCTCGGCCTGGTCGCCGCCCGGGCCGAGACGCTCGGGCTCGTCCACCACGGCATCGTCCCCCAGTGGCGGGCCCTGCTCGCCCTGGGCTACGAGCGGTGGGCCCAGGGCGAGCGCGCCCGCCAGGCGGACCTCCTCGCAGCGCGCCGAGGGTTCGAGGCCGTCCGCGCTTGGGAGGGCCGCAGCCGCGCGAGTCTCCTCGTGGACCCGGCGGCGCTCGGGCGCCTGCGCTGGCTCGTCCTCTCGACCCCCGGCCTGCCGGTCCCCCCGTTCCTCGCGGAGGCGTGCGCCGCCGAGCCGACCGGGTAGCGACCTTCGACCCCTTCCCGAGCGAGCGGGGACGCGGGTAGCATCGGGGGAGAACCCGAGGGAGGCTCCACCATGCGCCGACCGCACGTCCCCGCAGCCCTTGCCCTCTTGCTCGTCGCCGGCCTCGTCGTCTGGCTCGCCCTGCCCGGCGAGCGCCCCGCCCCTCGGCCCCGGGCCGGCGTCCCCGTCGAGCCCGAGACCCGGAACGAGGAGGCCGAGGAGCAGGCCGAGACCGTCGAGCAGCACCGGGAGGCCGTCGCCGAGGCCCTCGCCGCCGGCACCCTCGGCCGGATCGAGCCCGTCCGCCACCTCCGCTCCCGTGCCTGGGCGGGCGAGCGGCTCATGCACCCCACGGCCGACGACTGGGAGCCGGCGGTCGGGACCGACCCGCGCGAGCCCTGGGTGTACGTGGCGATCACGCGCTTCGGACACCCTCCGTGCAGGGGAGGGAACTGTCCTGACCCGGCGATCGTCGTCCAGGCGTCGCCGGACGGGGGGCGGACCTTCGGCGACCCCGTGTACGTGTGCGAGTGCCGGCGGGTCCAGTCCCAGTTCGACCCCCTCCTCGAGGTGGTCCCGGCGACCGGCGAGCTCTACGCGGCCTGGATGAACGACTGGAACATCGTGTTCGCGCGATCCTCGGACCACGGCCGGACGTGGTCCGCACCGGTCTCCGTCTCGGGCAAGGTGGCCTGGGGCGACAAGCCGGCCATGGCGGTCTCCAGGGACGGGCGCGACGTCTACGTCTCGTTCAACGGCCCGACCGGCGGCGACGCTTACGTCGCCGTCTCCCACGACGGCGGCCGGACCTGGTCGCAGACCCGCGTCACGAACGGGGATCGCTACTACTTCGCCTACCAGGGCGCGGTCGGCCCCGACGGTCGGGTGACCTTCGCCGAGATGAGCGAGACCTACACCGGACCGGGCGGAGCGAGCGAGGGGCCGGTCCTCGTACACGCCATCACCTCGGCCGACGGCGGCCGGACCTGGACCGACGTGGTCGTGGACTCCGTGGAGCTCGGCGTGCCCTGCACCTCCGAGTGGTGCTACGCGGACTTCTACGACGGGCACGCGGCCCTCGCCGCGGACCGGGACGGCGACCTGGTGATCGCCTACGACGGCGCGACCCGGGCCGGAGGACCCCGGCGCGTGTGGGCGCGCTCCTCCACGGACGGGGGCCTGACGTGGAGCGCCCGGGTCGCGCTCTCGCCGAGGGGCGTGAACGCGGGCTTCCCCGCGGCGGTGGGGACCGGGGACGACGAGGTGCGCCTGTGGTTCATGGACCAGCGCACGGGCCGGTGGAACGTGTGGTACCGGCGCTCGACCGACCTCGGTGCCACCTGGTCGGCGGAGGTACGGATCTCCGACGCCACCTCGGGGACCGTCTACAAGGACGCCGACGGGTTCGTCGAGGTCTACGGCGACTACGGCGAGATCGGCATCACGAGCTCGGGACGGACCGTCGCGGCCTGGGGCGAGGCCATCAGCTACCGCGGGCCCGGCGGCGTGTGGTTCAACCGCGAGCGCTGAACGGACCGCGGCTCACTGGATCCAGGCCTCCGCGGGTCGGGCGAGGAACGCCTCGACGGGGACGCCTTGTCCGCCCACGAGCAGCCGCCGGGTCGGGCGGAACGCCTCCGAGAAGGCGGCCATCCCCGGCAGGGCGTCCTTCCGCCGTCCGCTCGTCACCTCGATGGCCACGAGCGTCCGACCGCTCCGCACGACGTAGTCGACCTCGCGGTTCCGCTCACGCCACCAGCGGACCTCGAGCCCCGCGTTCACCAGGTGAGCGCCGACCGCCGTCTCCACGAGACGGCCCCAGAACTCGGGGTCAGCCCGCGCCTCCCGGAACCGCAGACCCGACGTCGCCGAGATCAGGGCTGTGTTGAGCGCCAGCAGCTTCGGGCTCGAGCCCCGGCGCCGGACGGCGGACCCCGAGTGCTTCTCCAGCCCCACCGCGATCCCGGCGCCCCCCAGCAGCTCGAGGTAGTGCGCCAGGGTCGTCGTGTTCCCCGCGTCCTGGAGCTGTCCGAGCATCTTCGTGTACGAGAGGACCCGCCCGCTGTACTCGCAGGCGAGCCGGAACACCTGGCGCAGCAGGACCGGCTTCTCCACGCGGGAGAGCAGGAGGACGTCCCGCGAGATCGTCGTCTCGATCAGGGAGTCCCTGACGTAGGAAGCCCAACGGGCCTCGTCGCGGACGAGCGGCGCGGCTCCCGGGTACCCGCCGAAGAAGAGGAACCGCTCCACATCCCACCCGAAGGCCTCCCGCATCTCCGAGAACGACCAGTGGGAGACCCGGACGAGCTCGAAACGGCCTGCCAGGCTCTCCGACAGCCCACGCTGGACGAGGAGCGGAGCCGAACCGAGCAGGAGGACCCGCAGGCCGGTCCGCCGCCGCGTGTCCTCGTCCCACAGGCGCTTCACAACCTCGGACCAGCCCGGGACCTTCTGCACCTCGTCGAGGACGAGCACCGCGCCGCCCCTGCCCCGCGCCGCGAGCCGGCCGAGCTCCCACTGGCCCTCGAGCCACGCGACGTCGCGACCCACGGGGTCGTCGGCCGACGCGTAGTGGCTCGGACGATCCAGCTCCTCCAGGGCCTGCAGCGCGAGCGTGGTCTTCCCCACCTGCCGCGGACCGGCGAGCACCTGGAGGAACCGCCTCGGCTCGCGCAAGCGGCGCAGCAGGACCTCGAGCACCGGCCGCCGGTAATCGCCCACGGCGACATCTTACTCAGACGATTGAGTAAAGTTACTCGCTTCCGGATGGGGCCGGACCGCCGCTCAGCGGTCGACGTCGCCGACGACGAAGAAGATCGAGCCGAGGATCGAGATGAGGTCGGGGATCAGCGTCCCCGGCAGGATCGCCGGCAGCAGCGAGACGTTGGAGAACGAGGCCGTCCGCATCTTCAGGCGGTAGGGCTGCTTCTTCCCGTTGCCGACGAGGTAGTAGCCCATGAGCCCGAGCGGGTTCTCGGTCCGCACGTAGACCTCGCCGTCGAGGGAGAGCTTCTTCGGCAGCTTCGCCGCCCGGTACTCGCCGGCCGGCATCTTCTCCAGGCACTGCTCCACGATGTTGCAGGACTCGTGCATGCGCCGCAGCAGCACCCACAGCCGGTCGAAGGAGTCGCCGTTGCGGCCCACCGGGACCTGGAACTCCACCTCCGCGTACTTCTCGTACGGGGCGTCCTTGCGCGGGTCCATGGGCACGCCGCTCGCATGGAGCGTCGGCCCCGAGGCGCCGTAGGCGATCGCGACCTCCGGCGGGATCACGCCGACCCCAACGGTCCGGGCGTGGATGATCTCGTTGCCCATGATGAGGTTCTCGAAGTCCCGCAAGCGCTTGCGCACGTGCTTGAGGACCTCCGCCGCCTGCTTCATGAACCCGCGCGGCAGGTCGTCCTTCACCCCGCCGACCCGGGCGTAGGAGTGGTGCATCCGCGCGCCGGTCGCCGTCTCCATGAGGTTCTGGATCATCTCGCGCTCGATGAACGCGTAGAAGACCGGGGTCATCGCGCCGAGCTCGAGGGGGTAGGAGCCGAAGAACATCAGGTGGTTCAGGATCCGGTTCAGCTCGGCCATCATCGTCCGGATCCACTGCGCGCGCTCGGGCACCTCGATCCCCGCCAGGCGCTCCACCGCGATCACGAAGCCGAGCTCGTTGTTGAAGGCCGAGAGCCAGTCGTGCCGGTTCATCAGCACGAGCACCTGGCGCGCGTCCCGCTGCTCGGCGAGCTTCTCGGCGCCGCGGTGCATGTAGCCGATGACGGGCTCGGCGCGGGTGATGACCTCGCCGTCGAGCTCGAGCACGAGCCGGAGCACCCCGTGGGTGGAGGGGTGCTGCGGGCCGATGTTGAGGATCATCTCCTCGGTGCGCAGACCGCGGCCGGTGATCTCGACGTCGATGCCGCCGCCCCGCACGAGCCACTGCTCGGCGGCGGCGGAGAAGACGGCCCGCTCCCTCGTGTCCATCGGCCCCACATCCTGCCACGCGACGGGGGTCGGTGCCCACGGCCGGTCGGCCCGGCCGCGCACGCGCTAGCCTGACGGCGACATGCGCGCGAGCGAGGCGCGGCGCCGGCTGCCGTCCGTGGACGCCCTGCTCCGGAGCGAGCCCGGCCGGCGGGCCTGCGAGGTGCTCGGACGGCCGCTCGTGAAGCTCGCCATCCGCGAGGTCCTGGACGAGCTCCGGGCCGCGGCCGCGGGCGGCGTCGACCCGCCAGCCGCCGACGACATCCTCGCCCGCGCGTTCCAGCTCGCCTCGGGCGCCGCGAACGGCCTGGTCCCGGTCATCAACGCGACCGGCGTGATCCTGCACACAGGGCTCGGCCGCGCACCGCTGCCGAAGGAGGCGGCGGAGGCCGCCGCCCGCGCCGCGACGGGCTACGCCGACCTCGAGGTCGAGCGAGCGACCGGCCGCCGGGGTCGACGCACCGCCCGGGCCGAGCTCCTGCTCCGCGCCCTCACCGGCGCCGAGGCCGCGCTCGTCGTGAACAACGGCGCGGCGGGCGTGCTCCTCGCCCTCGCGGCGCTCGCCAAGGGGAAGCAGGTCCTCGTCTCCCGGGGCGAGCTGATCGAGATCGGGGGTGAGTTCCGCATCCCCGACATCATGGGAGCCTCGGGCGCGAAGCTGGTCGAGGTGGGGACGACGAACCGCACGCGCCCGGCCGACTTCCGGAACGCGCTCTCGCCGCGGACCGGCGCGATCCTCAAGGTGCACCCCAGCAACTACCGGGTCGTGGGGTTCACGGCCACCCCGAGCCTGGCCGACCTCGTGGCGCTGGGGCGGAAGGCCGGCGTCCCGGTCCTGTACGACCTCGGCTCGGGACTCCTCCACCGCTACCCCGGCCTGCCGGCCGACGAGCCCGCCGCCGACGAGGCCCTCGAGCAGGGCGCGGACCTCGTGATCTTCTCCGGCGACAAGCTCCTCGGGGGCCCGCAGGCGGGGTGCGTGCTGGGCCGCGCCGAGCTCGTGGAGCGCCTCCGTCGGCACCCCATCGCCCGTGCCGTGCGGGTGGACGTGATGCAGGTGGCCGCGCTGGAGCGCGTCCTCGCGGCCTACGCCAGGGACGGCCGCACAGAGCTCCCGGTGTGGCGCATGCTGCGCGAGCCGCCCGAGTCGGTGCATCGGCGGGCGGCCGCCCTGGCCGAGGCCCTCGACGGCGAGCTGGAGGGCGCCCACGTCGTCGCGTGCCGCTCCACGGTCGGCGGCGGCTCGCTCCCCGGCCACGAGATCCCCTCGTACGGCGTGGAGGTGCGGGTCCCCGATCCGCCGGCGATGGCCGCCCGCCTGCGGATGGGGCGACCGAGCGTGTTCTGCCGCGTCGACGAACGGGGCGTCGTCTTCGACCTGCGGACCGTGCCGGAGGAACGCCTCCCGGACCTCGCCCGGGCCATCCAGTACGCGCTCGAGGGTGACGAGCTCCCCGACGAGGAGGCATGACCGCGCCCTCCCCCGACCTTCCCCTCCAGGTCGTCGCCACCGCCGGCCACGTGGACCATGGCAAGTCGAGCCTGATCCTGCGCCTCACCGGCATCGACCCCGACCGGTGGGAGGAGGAGAAGCGTCGGGGGCTCACCATCGACCTCGGGTACGCGTGGTGCACCCTGCCCTCGGGGCGCGAGATCGGCTTCGTGGACGTCCCCGGTCACGAGCGGTTCGTGCGGAACATGCTCGCCGGGGTGGGACCCGTCCGGCTCGTGCTGTTCGTCGTCGCCGCCGACGAGGGGTGGAAGCCCCAGTCCGAGGAGCACCTGCAGATCGTGGACGTGCTCGGGGCGCAGGGCGGCGTCGTGGCCCTCACCAAGGCCGACCTCGTCGATGCGGCGCGCCTGGAGCAGGCCCGGATGGAGGTCGCCGATCGCCTGCGCGGCACGACCCTCGAGGGCGCGCGCATCGTCCCGTGCTCCGCGGCGACCGGCGAGGGGCTGCAGGAGCTCGTCGCCGCCCTGGACGCCATGGTGGCCGCGGCCCCCGAGCCCGAGCGGGACGGACGGGCGCGGCTGTTCGTCGACCGCGTCTTCGCGATCCGCGGCGCCGGCACCGTCGTGACCGGGACCCTGACCGGCGGGCTCATCGCCGTCGGCGACGAGGTCGAGGTCTACCCCCTCGGCCGCCGGGCCCGCGTGCGCGCGCTCCAGACCCACAAGCGTCCGGTGGAGGTGGCGAGGCCGGTCTCGCGGGTCGCCGCGAACCTCGTCGGCGTGGAGCGCGAGGAACTCGCCCGCGGCGACGTGGTCGGCCCACCCGGCGTCTGGCGCCCGACCCGGCTCCTCGAGGCCCGCGTCCGCCCGGTCCGCGGCCTGGCTCACCCGCTCACCGCCCGGGGCGCCTTCCAGCTCCACGCCGGCTCGGCCGAGCGCGACGCCCGGATCCGCCTCTACGGCGCCGCGCAGGTGGGGCCGGAGGGGGCGTTCGCCAGGATCGCCCTCTCGGCCCCCATCGTCCTCGCCGTCGGCGATCGGTTCGTGCTCCGCGACACGGGGCGGCGCGAGACCGTGGCGGGGGGCGTCGTGCTCGACCCCGACCCCCCGGTGAAGCCGGGTCCCGATCCCGCCGAGCGCCTCCGGGCGCGCGAGGCGGCCGCGCCGGAGGACCTCCCCGCACTCCTCGTCGCCGAGCGCAGGGCGGTGCGGGAGACCGACCTCCTCGCGCTCGCGGGCGGTGTCCCGAGACCCGAGCAGCCGGCGGTCCGGGCGGGCGGGTGGTGGCTCTCGGCGGAGCTGCTCGAGGCCGCCGAGCGCGCGGCGACCGAGCACCTCGCCCGCGTCCACGCCGAGCGCCCCCTCGAGCCCGGCGAGGACCTGGCACGGTTCCGCGAGGCCCTGGGACGGGCGCTCGCGCCTCGCGGCGCCGGTCAGCCGGTGGACCACGGCCTGATGCAGGCGGCCATCGAGGCGCTCCTCGCGCGAGGCGCCATCGCCCGCGAGGGGACCGCGGTGCGCCTCCCCTCCCACCGACCGGCCCTCACCGAGCACGCCGGGGAGCTCGACCGGCTCGTCGCCGCCGTCGCGGGGGCCGAGCCGACCCCGCCCACGGTGCCGGAGCTCCTCGCCGCCGGCCATCCGCGCGAGGTGCTGGACGCGGCGGTGCGGGCCGGCCTCCTCGTGCGGGTCTCGCCCGAGATCGTCCTCACCCCCGCCCTCATCGAGCGGGCCCTGGCCGAGATCCGGACGGCCGGTCCTGCCGGGCTCACGGTCTCGGCGCTCCGCCAGCGTCTCGGCACCTCGAGGAAGTACGCGGTGCCCCTCGTCGAGCACCTCGACGCGCGCCGCCTCACGCGACGGGTGGGCGACGTGCGCGTCGCCCGCGATCCCTGAGACTCAGGGGACCAAGCGGAACCGCCCGCCCGAGAGCGGCCGGAGCACCTCGAAGTGGCGACGGTCGAGCGTGAGGATCTCCCGCGTGCGGTACCGGTCCGCGAGCACGACGATGGAGGCATCGGCCACGCCGACGGCCTGGTCCGCGTACCGCGCCACGACCGCCGCCACGCGCTCCAGGTCGTCGGGCCCGAGGTGCGGGAGCTCGTAGGCCCCGCCGGCCAGCTCCCGGAGGACGGCGAGCTCGGCCTCGACCCCGACCCGGGTGGCGACGAGGTAGTCGAGCTCGGCGACCACGTAGGGGGACACGACGAGCGGCTCGCGCGCCCTCTCGACGGCCCGGCGCACGGCCTCGTGCTCGGGCTCGCCCCGGTTGAACAGCGCGAGGAGGCCGCTGGTATCGGCGATCACCGCGCCCCGAACCCCTCGAGCAGCTCCTCGGCACGGGCGGCGAGCGGCTCGCGGCTCTCGAAGAGCCCCGCGCGCGGCGCGGGCCGGGCCACGGCGGCGGCGACGGCCTCGCGGATCACCTCGGCCTCGGCGACGCCTCGCCGCCGTGCCTCGCGCTCCAGCGCCTCCTTCAGCTCGTCGGGCAGGTACACGGTGGTCTTGCGCATGCCATATATGGTACCTGCGCTGGCGATCCCCTCAGGCCACCTCGGCCGTGAGGGCGACCTCGACGCACGCGCCGAGGGGGAGCTCGGCCACGCCGACGGCCGCCCGGGCGTGCTGGCCCGCCTCGCCGAAGATCTCGACGAGCACGTCGCTCGCGCCGTTCGCCACCTGCGGCTGCTCGGTGAACCCCGGCGCCGAGGCCACGAAGACGTCGACCTTCAGGATCCCCCGCACGCGGTCCAGGGACCCGAGGGCCGCCCGCAGCGCGGAGAGGGCCTGGAGGGCGCAGACCCGGGCCGCCTCCCGCCCCTGCTCCACCGTCACCTCCGCCCCCAGGTGCCCGGGATGCAGCTTCCCGCCGTCGGGGATCTGGCCGGCGACGAACGCGAGCCCTGCCCCCAGGCGCACCGGCACGTACGCGGCGACGGGGGCGGGCGCGGGGGGCAGCTCGATGCCGAGCTCGGCGAGACGCTCCTCGATCACGTCGGACCTCCTCGCTCCGATGACGCAGGCATCCTGCCACAGTGGTAGCGTCCCGGCGGGATGGACGGGGGCCCGACCGACCTCCGGCGGCAGGGCTGGTACGGGCTGAAGGCGCCGGTCAAGCGGGTCCTCTCCTGGCGCGTTCCCCACTTCTTCCTGCGGCAGGCCGTCCGGCTCGCCCGTCCGCGCGGGCTCGGGCGGCTGCCGGCCCCGGCGAGCCTCCGCGAGGTGGAGGCCCGGGTCGGCGACCTCCGGTTCGTGATGCTGAACCCGGCCCGCTGCGAGATCGCGAAGGAGCTCTACTGGGGCCGCGGCACCCGCCCGCGACCCGAGGACGCCCTGGCCCTCGAGGTCTTCGCCGCGCTCGCCCGGCGGGCCGACGTGGTCCTCGACGCCGGCGCCTACACCGGGCCGTTCACGCTCCTCGCGGCGGTCGCGAACCCGGCGGCCCGGGTCCACGCCTTCGAGATCGTGCCCGAGGTCTTCAAGGCCCTGGTCGACAACTGCGCGCGCAACGACGTGCTGCCCCGGGTCGCCCTCCACCTCGAGGGGATCGGGGAGCCCGGGCACACCATGCGGGTGGCGTCGGGCAGCGGAGGGTCGGCGCTCCCCTGCTTCTACTCGGCCCGGATGCGGTTCGAGCGGGGGCCGCTCGTCGGCTTCCGCTCCCTCGACTCGCTCCTCCCCGAGCTCCCCGCCGGCCGGACCCTGGTGAAGGTGGACGTGGAGGGCACGGAGGAGGCCGTGTTCCGCCACGGGCAGCGGTTCCTCGCCGAGCGGCGGCCCGACGTCCTCTGCGAGGTGCTCGCCGGCTGGCCGATCCCGAGCGCCTGGAGGCTCTGCTCGTGCCCCACGGCTACCGGTTCCTCCTCGTGACCGAGGCGGCGCTCGAGCCGCGCCCGCGGATCGAGCCGCACCCCCGGTTCCGCGACTGGCTCTTCACGACCGAGAGGACCGGTGTCCTCGAGGAACTCGGTCTTCCCATCGGTGCTCCGCGAGCGACGACGTGCGGAAGCGGGTGAGGCCCGACAGCCGGAACGCAACCCCCGACGGGGGAGAAGCTGGCGGCCCAGAACCTGGCCGCCGCGGCCTCGTCGGTGGGGCTCCCGGAGGTTCTCGACCTCGGCTACGCGGGCTCGTGGGCGGGCGACATCGTCGCCGCGGAGGCAGCCGTCGGCGGACGGGAGGCGGCCTCCGGGATCGATCGTCGAGATCCTGCCGAGCGGTATCCGACTGGACGACGTCCTGGTGCTGCCACCCGACGTGTTCCCGATGGGATCGATGAGCCTCGACTCATCGGAGCTGGCACCACCAGCGTGGTGGCATCGGCTCCCCCCGAAGGCGAAGGCGGCGAGGCGAAGGGTGTGGTCCACGCCTACCTGGGCTGCGACCTCGCGACGCGCACCTGCGCCCGGGGACCTGCGGTCGAGGGCCGGATCTACCACGCCGTCACCAACCCCAGCCGCCCGATGGCGGAGGTGACGCTGGCCGATGGCTAGGGGTCGGTACCCGAGGGCGACGCGAGCCGGCGTGCGTGGGCCGGGCCTCAGCCGGCGAGCTCGCGGGCCCGGAGCAGGCGCCGGCGTTCGAGCTCGTTCAGGCCGCCCCAGATCCCGTGGGGGTCGCGGATGCGGAGCGCGTACTCGAGGCAGGGCTCGCGGACCGGGCAGCGGGCGCAGATCGCCTTGGCCTTCGCCTCGCGGGCCAGCTTCTCCTCGCGCCGCTCGAAGTAGTTCGGCGCGAAGAACAGGCTGGTGTCCGCGCCGCGACAGGCCGCGTACGCCTCCCAGCCCTCCCGAACGTCCGGCGGCATCCGCGAGACCACGCCCCGTCCCCACCTCTCCCCCTGTTCTTCGAGAACCCGGGGTCGGCGGGATTCACGGCGCCCGCGAACGCCACGGGAACCGCACATCGCGGGGGCTCAGCCCGCCGGCGGGCTGGGGGAGGGCTCGAGCGGCGTCTCCGGCTCCGGCTCCACCCGCAGGACCAGCCCGTCGAGGCCCCGGACGCGGATCCGGGTGCCGGGCGGGATCGGCCCGGCCTGGCTCCGACCGCGCCACAGCGTCCCCTTGACGTACACCGGCCCCTCCGGATCGAGCAGGCCACGCGCCTCGCCGACCAGACCCACCAGCCCCTTCTGGGTGGAGGTGATCCGGTCGCGCGAGCGCAGGGCCACCGTGAGGGCGAACCCGTAGTAGAGGACGCTCGCCAGGGTGGCGGCGCCGACCAGCCAGGGCGAGACCCGGATGAGCTCCGAGACGCCGCGGAACGCGAGCAGCGAGCCGACGGCGAATGCGACGAGGCCCGAGATCGTGAGGACCCCGAGGCGACGGAGCAGCACGTCGGCGGTGAGCAGCCCGACGCCGCTCACGAGGAGCGCGAGCCCCAGCCAGGAGAACGGCACCGCGGTGAGCCCGTACACGGCGAGCGCGAGCATGCCGCTGCCGGAGAAACCGGCGAACCCGAAGCCCGGCTGGGTGAGCTCGAACGCCAGGGCCGCGAGGCCCAGCGCGAGCAGCACGTAGATCGCGGCCGGCGAGGCCACGGCGTGCAGGACCTTGGCCACGGGGCCCGGCGAGGTGAACCGCACGCTGACCGGCGCCTCACCTTCCTCGCGGGCGATCCGGGTGCGGAGCGTCACCGGGCCCGATGCGGTGCGGACCGTCTCGCCGTCCACCCGGTCCAGCAGGTCGGGGACGGAGGCCGCGGCCACCTGCGCGATGTTCCCGTCGAGGGCGGCCTGGGCCGGGACCGGCGCGGTCGGGATCTCGGGGGCCGGCCGGTCGCGCTCGGTTGCCCACCGGGCCACGAGCTCCGCCAGGTCCTCGCCGCTCGGGAGCTCCGCGTTGCGGGCGGTCACGAGGTCGAGCGGCTCGAGCGGCCCGACCCCCGCGCCGGGGGCGACGGCCCCCAGGCTCGCCGCGTAGAGGAGCAGCAGCCCCGCGCCCCGTGCCTTGGCCGGGGCCGGCCCGACCCACACGATCACGGGGACGGAGGCGTCGTGGATCCGCTCCGCCAGGGCCAGGGCGTCGCGGTCGAGCGTGCCGGCCGAGTCCAGCTGGACGACGAGGGTGGCCCCCTCGCGCTCGGCCCGCTCGAGCCAGTCTTCCAGGTACCCCTCCAGGGTGCGATCGATGGAGCCGTCCACCTGGACGACGATCACGGCCGGGGCCTCGACCTGCGCGGAGGCCGCCGCCGGGAGAGCGAGGGCGGCCGCGAGCAGGAGCGGGAGGGGGATCAGACGCCGCATGAGCGCCCTCCATGGTACCGGCCGACGTATGCTCCCCTCGGCGATGCAGGCACCACCCCGCCGGAGATCCCCCACGAGCGCGGACGGAGGACGCGCGCCCCTCGCGCCGAGGCGCGTCGTGCCGCCCCTCGTCCCGATCCTGCTCCTCCTCGCGATGGGAGCCATGGCGGCCCTCGTCGCGGCCACCCTCGTCCCCCTGGTCGGCGCCGCCGGCCTCGGGGTGAACGCCTTCCGCGAGCGCCTGGACGCCGCGGGCGTCGGCAAGGTCCGGATCCCGCGCTTCCCCGAGCGGTCGGTGATCTACGCCCGGGACGGATCCGTCCTCGCCACGGTGTTCCTCGACGAGAACCGCGAGATCGTCCGGCTGGAGAAGGTCTCGGAGATCGCCCGGAAGGCCGTCATCGCCATCGAGGACCACGGCTTCTACGAGCACGGCGCGCTGAACTTCACCTCCCTGATCCGCGCGACCATCGCGAACCTCGCGGCCGGCGAGATCACCCAGGGGGGCTCGACCATCACCCAGCAGCTCGTGAAGAACGCCATCATCGGCGACACCTCGCAGACCTTCGCGCGGAAGTTCCAGGAGGCGGCCCTCGCGATCCGGGTGGAGCGCCGCTACACGAAGGACGAGATCCTCGAGATGTACCTGAACGACGTCTACTTCGGGAACGGCGCGTACGGCATCGGCACGGCCGCCCGAACCTACTTCCGCAAGCCGGCGAGCAAGCTCACCCTGGCGGAGGGCGCGCTCCTCGCGGCGCTCATCCGCGCGCCCGGCGCCTACGACCCCATCACCAAGCCCGACGCGGCCCTGGCCCGCCGGAACCTCGTGCTCGACCGGATGGTGGAGTACGGGATGGTGAGCCCGGCGAAGGCCGAGCGGGCGAAGGCCCGGCCCCTGGGCCTCGCCGAGGGCGCCGGGCCGCCGGAGCAACGCGTCGAGCCCTTCTTCGTCACGTACATCCGGAGCTTGATCCTCGACGACCCCACCGGGGAGTTCGAGGCACTGGGGACGACCCGGAAGCAGCGGGTCCACACCCTCTACCAGGGGGGCCTGCGGATCTACACGACCCTCGACCCCGACTGGCAGCGCTACGCGCAGGAGGCCGTGCTCACCAAGCTTGACCCCCGACGCGGGCCCGACGCCTCGCTCGTCTCGGTGGACGCGAAGACGGGCGCGATCCGGGCCATGCTCTCGGGGAAGGCCTACGAGCGGGACCAGCTCGACCTCGTGTGGCAGGGCCGGCGCCAGACCGGCTCGGCCTTCAAGCCCTTCACGCTGGTGGCCGCGTTCGAGCAGGGGTTCCCGCCCGGCAAGGTCTACTCCTCGGCCTCGCCGAACTGCAAGATCCCCGGCTGGATCAGCGAGTCGGGGTGCGTCAGCAACGCCGAGGGCGCCTCCGGCGGCGCCTACGTGGACCTGTGGAAGGCCACCGAGGACTCGATCAACGTGGTGTTCGCCCAGCTCGCCGTGGACGTCGGCCCCGAGCACATCGTGGACGTCGCCCACCGGATGGGGATCACGGCCCCCCTCGACGCCGTCCCCTCCATCACCCTCGGCGTCGAGGAGGTCTCGACCCTCGACATGGCGAGCGCGTACGCCACCCTCGCCAACGACGGGATCCACTGCGAGCCCTTCGCCGTCGCACGGATCCTCGAGCCGAAGGAGGGCGGCGGGTACCGCGCGCTCTATCGGCACGAACCCCGGTGCGAGCAGGTCATCGACCCCGACATCGCCCACCTCGTGACGGCCATGCTCCAACGCGTCGTCTGCTGCGGCACCGGCACCGTGGCCGACGACGGCATGGGCCGTCCCGTCGCCGGCAAGACCGGCACCGCCCAGGACTACACGAACGTCTACTTCGCCGGCTACACGCCGCAGGTCGCGACGGCGGTCTGGGTCGGGTTCCCCTCCGGCCAGATCCCGATGAACACGTACTACGGGACCTCCGTGTTCGGCGGCACGCTCGCCGCGCCGATCTGGAACGCGTTCATGGTCCGGGCCACGGCGGGGATGCCGGTGGAGCAGTTCGAGCCGCCGCCCCGCCCGCCGACCGGGAAGGTCCCCGACGTGGTCGGGCTCCGCTCCGAGGAGGCCCAGCGGGCGTTGGTGGAGGCCGACTTCACCCCGGTCGTCGAGAAGGTGGACTCGATCGAGCCCGTGAACACGGTCCTGGCGCAGACGCCGGCGCCCGGGACCTCGCTCCCGCTCGGCTCGGCCGTCACCATCCAGGTCT
>SIRV01000230.1 GCA_004366195.1 Actinomycetota bacterium | reverse complement strand
GGATGCGCGCCTCGCGCTTCGTCTTCGCGTCCATCATCCACCACCCTTCGCGGCCTTGCCGGCCTTGCGCCGCACGTACTCGTTCTCGTACCGGATGCCCTTGCCCTTGTACGGCTCGGGCTTGCGGATCTTGCGGATCCTGGCCGCCACCTCGCCCACGAGCTCCTTATCGTTGCCCCGCACCACGATCTGCGTGGGGCTCGGCGTCTCGAACTCGATCCCCTCCGGCGGACTCACCACCACCGGGTGCGAGTAGCCGACCTGGAGCTCCAGGTCCCTGCCCTTCATCGCCGCGCGGTAGCCGACGCCGACGATGGCCAGGCGCTTCTCGTAGCCCTTCGTGACGCCCTCCACCATGTTGGCGATGAGCGTGCGGGTGAGCCCGTGGAGGCCACGGTGGAACCCGTCGTCGCTCGGACGCTCCACCCGGATCAGGTCGTCCTCGCGGACGATGCGCATGTCGGGGTGGAGCCGCCGGCGGAGGGTGCCGCGCGGCCCCGTCACGGTCACGGTCGCATCCTCGCCGATCGTCACCTCGACGCCGGCGGGGATCTCCACGGGCTGCTTGCCGATCCTGCTCATCCTCGTCTCTTCCCGTCCGGCCGCTCGCTCCGCGACATCCCCATCACCACACGTAGGCGAGGACCTCGCCGCCGATCCCCCGGCGGGCGGCCTCGCGGTCGGTCATGACGCCCTGCGAGGTGGACACGATGGCGATCCCGAGCCCCCCGAGGACCCGCGGCAGCCGGTCGTGCCGCACGTAGATCCGGCGCCCGGGCTTGCTCACCCGCCGAAGGCCGGTGATCGCCCGCTCGCGCTTCGGCCCGTAACGCAGACGCACGCGGAAGGCGCGGCGGACGCCCTCGCCCTCGGCGGTGAAGCCGGCGATGAAGCCCTCCGCGTCGAGGATCCGCAGGATCGCCTCGTTCATCCGCGAGGCGGGCACGAGCAGATCCTCCTTGTACGCCATGTTGGCGTTGCGGATCCGCGTCAGCAGGTCGCCGATCGGATCCGAGACGTGGGTCGCGAGCTTCACCATGATGCCTTCGTCACCCCCGGGAGCTCGCCGGCGTGCGCCAGCTGACGGAAGCAGATCCGGCAGAGCAGGAACTTCCGGTACACCGCCCGCGGACGGCCGCACCGGCGGCACCGCGTGTACTCGCGGACCTTGAACTTGCTCCCCCGCCGCTGCTTCTCGATGAGCGCCTTCTTCGCCATATCCCTATCCCTCAGGAGGCCACCGCCACGACGGGCATCCCCCGGAAGGGGAACCCCAGCGCCGCGAGCAGCGCCCTGCCTTCCTCGTCGGTCCTCGCCGTCGTCACGATCGTCACGTCCATGCCCCGGACCTTCGCCACCTTGTCGTAGTCGATCTCCGGGAAGATCAGCTGCTCGGTGATGCCGAGCGTGTAGTTGCCGTGCCCGTCGAAGGCGTCCGGATCCAGGCCCCGGAAGTCGCGGATCCTGGGGATCGCGATCGTGATCAGCCGGTCGAGGAACTCCCACATCCGGTCGCCGCGGAGCGTGACCTTCACGCCGATCGGCATGCCCTGCCGGATCTTGAAGCCGGCGATCGAGCGACGCGCCTTGGTGATCACCGGCTTCTGGCCGGTGATGGTCGCCAGGTCCTCGACCGCGGCCTCGAGGAGCCGGCCGTCCTTCAGAGCGTCGCCGACGCCCATGTTGATGACGACCTTCTCCACCCGCGGCACCTGCATCGGGTTGCGCAGGCCGAGCTCCCGCTGGAGGCGGGGAACCACCTCCGTCCGGTACCAGACCTTCAGTCGCGGCACGTACCCGCTCACAGCTCCGCCTCGCACTTCCTGCAGATCCGAACCTTCTTGCCCTCCGGGTTGATGTGGTGGCCGACCCGCGTCGGTCGCCCGCACGCGGGGCAGACGAGCTGCACGTTCGAGATGTCGATGAACAGCTCGGTGTCGATGATCCCGCCCTGCTGCAGCTGCTGCCCGGATCGCGAACGCTTGCCCGTCGCGCGCTGGTGCTTCTTCGCCCGGGCCGCGCCGTCCACCATGACCTTGCCCTCGCGGGGCAGCACCCGGATCACGCGGCCGGTGTGGCCCCGGTCCTTGCCGGCCATGACCCGGACCGTGTCGTCCTTGCGGATGTCGACGCCCGGCATCAGAGCACCTCCGGCGCGAGCGAGATGATCTTCATGAACCGCTTCTCGCGCAGCTCCCGCGCCACCGGTCCGAAGATGCGGGTCCCGCGCGGGTTCCGCTGCTCGTTGATGAGCACGACGGCGTTGTCGTCGAACCGGATGTAGGAGCCGTCCGGTCGCCGCCGCTCCTTGGCCGTGCGCACGACCACGGCCCGCACGACGTCGCCCTTCTTCACGGCGCCGCCCGGCAGCGCGTCCTTCACCGAGCCGACGATGATGTCGCCCACACCCGCGTAGCGCCGGTGGCTGCCGCCGAGCACGCGGATGCACAGGATCTCCTTGGCCCCGGTGTTGTCCGCCACCCTGCAGCGCGTCTCCTGCTGGATCACCGTTCCCTCACTTCGCCCGCTCGACGATCTCCACCACGCGCCAGCGCTTCGTCTTCGACAGCGGCCGGGTCTCCATGATCCGGACCACGTCGCCGACGTGCGCCTCGTTCCGCTCGTCGTGGGCCGCGAACCTCTTGCTCCGCAACACCGTCTTCTTGTACAGGGGGTGCCGCATCTTGCGGTCGACGCGCACGACGACGGTCTTGTCCATCGCGTCGGAGACCACGACCCCGACGCGCGTCTTCCGGCGGCCCCGCTCCGCGTCCCGCTCGCTCACCGCTCCTCCTCGTTCCCGGCCGCGAGCTCGCGCTCGCGCAGCACCGTGAGGATGCGCGCGATCTCGTGGCGGACCTGCTTGATCCGCATCGGGTTCTCCAGCTGCGCCGTCGCGAGCTGGAACCGCAGGTTGAAGAGCTCCTCCTTGAGCGCCTCGACGCGCTCGCGGAGCTCCGCATCCGGCAGCTCGCGGATCTCGCGGATGTTGGTCTTCGCCACTACTCCGTGCCTCCGGCTCGGGTGATGAACTTGCACTTGATGGGCAGCTTGTGCGCGGCGCGGCGCATCGCCTCCCGCGCGACGGGCTCCGGCACGCCGGACAGCTCGAACATCACGCGCCCCGGCTTGACGACGGCCACCCAGCCCTCCGGGTTCCCCTTCCCGGAGCCCATCCGGGTCTCGGCCGGCTTCTTCGTGTACGGCTTGTCGGGGAAGATGTTGATCCACACCTTCCCGCCGCGGCGGATGTGCCGGGTGATGGCCACGCGGGCCGCCTCGATCTGCCGGTTCGTGATCCACGCCGGCTCGAGCGCGACGAGCCCGAAGTCCCCGAAGTGCACCTCGGTCCCGCCCTTCGCACGGCCCTTCATGCGGCCCCGGTGCACCTTGCGGTGCTTGACCTTCTTCGGCGCCAGCATCAGGCCTCACCCTCCTGGGATGCGCCGGCCTCCGGCGCGGCCGGCTCCGGCGCCGGGGCCGCGGCAACCTCGGCCTCGACCTCGGGCTCGGGCTCCGCCGGCACCACCGGCACGATCGGCTCCGCCTCGGCCTCGAGCTCCTCGGCCTCGACGGGGTTGTCGATGAGGGCGCCGGTCGAGGCGCCGGCGGCGCTCGTCGCCTGGGCCAGGGCCCGGGCGCGCAGCCGCTCGGTCTCCTGCTCGGCGGCGGGGATCTCGTCGCCGTGGTAGACCCACACCTTCACGCCGATGATGCCGAAGGTGGTCTTGGCCTCCGCCGTGCCGAAGTCGATCTTCGCGCGCAGCGTGTGGAGCGGCACCCGGCCCTCCCGGTACCACTCGCGCCGCGACATCTCGGCGCCGCCGAGCCGACCGGCGCACTGCACCCGCACCCCCAGGGCGCCGGCGCGCATCGCCGTCTGCACCGCGCGGCGCATCGCCCGTCGGAAGGACACCCGGCCGGCCAGCTGCTCCGCCACGCCCTGGGCGAGCAGGGTGGCGTCGGTCTCGGGGCGCGCCTCGGAGGCCGCCGAGTTCATGTCCTCGACCTTCACGTCCACGCGCTTCTTCGTCACCCGCTCGATGTCCCGGCGCAGCCGGTCCACCTCGGCCCCCTTGCGGCCGATCACGATGCCGGGCCGCGCCGTCCGGATGTAGACCCAGATCTGGTCGCCCTTGCGCTCGATGTCGATGGACGAGATGCCGGCCCGGGCCAGCCGCTGCCGGATGTGCCGGCGGATCCAGACGTCCTCGTGGAGGTGCTCGGCGTAGTCGCGGCCGGCGTACCAGTTGGACTTCCAGGGGTAGATGATCCCCAGCCGGAGCCCGTACGGATGAACCTTCTGACCCACTACGCCTCCTCCAGCGTCCGCACGACCAGCGTGATGTGGGACGTGCGCTTCCGGATCCGCGTCGCCCGCCCGTAGGCGCGCGGGCGCCAGCGCTTCAGCGTCGGCCCCTCGTCCACCCACGCCCGCTCCACGATCAGGTTCTGGGCGACCACGCCGGCCTTCTGCTCGGCGTTGGCCACGGCGGAGTTCAGCGCCTTCTCGATGGTCCGGGCGGCGCCGAGGTTCGAGAACCGCAGGATCCGCCGGGCCTCGTCCACCTGCTTGCCGCGGATGAGGTCGATCGCCCGCCGAGCCTTGGGCGGCGAGATCCGCACGTACCGAACCGTGGCCTTCGCTTCCATCCCCTTACCTCGCCGAGCTCCGTCGCTCCGCCTTCACGTGCGACCGGAACGTCCGCGTCGGGGCGAACTCGCCGAGCTTGTGGCCGACCATGGCCTCCGTGATGTAGACCGGCACGTGCTTGCGGCCGTCGTGGACCGCGATCGTGTGGCCCACCATCTCGGGGACGATGGTCGAGCGGCGGGACCAGGTCCGGATGACCTTCTTCTCGCCGCGCCGGTTCATCTCGACGATCTTGATCATGAGGTGGTCGTCGACGAACGGGCCCTTCTTGATCGACCGAGGCACCTAGCCACGCCCCTTCCCGCGGCGCCGGATGATGTACTTGTCCGACGCCTTCTTCCGCTTCCTGGTGCGGCCCTCCTTCTTCCCCCACGGCGAGGTGGGGTGACGGCCGCCCGAGCTCTTGCCCTCGCCTCCGCCGAGCGGGTGGTCCACCGGGTTCATGGCCACGCCGCGGACGGAGGGACGCTTGCCGAGCCACCGGCTCCGGCCCGCCTTGCCGAGCGAGATCAGCTCGTGCTCGGGGTTGCCGACCTCGCCCACCGTCGCCTTGCAGGCCGCGAGCACCATCCGCATCTCCCCGGAGGGCAGGCGCAGCGTCGCGTACGCGCCCTCCTTCGCCATGACCTGGACGCTCGTGCCGGCCGAGCGCGCGAGCTTGGCCCCCGCGCCCGGCTTCAGCTCCACGGCGTGCACCGTGGTGCCCACGGGGATGTTCCGGAGCGGCAGCGCGTTCCCCGGCCGGATGTCGGCCCCCTCGCCGGACATCACCCGATCGCCCGGCCGCAGGCCGTTCGGCGCGAGGATGTACCGCTTCTCGCCGTCGGCGTAGTGCAGGAGCGCGATCCGGGCCGTCCGGTTCGGGTCGTACTCGATGTGGGCCACCTTCGCCGGGACCCCGTCCTTGTCGCGCCGGAAGTCGATGATCCGGTACCGGCGCTTGTGCCCGCCGCCCTGGTGGCGCGCGGTGATCCGCCCGTACACGTTCCGGCCGGCGCGCTTGCGGCCCTTGGCGAGCAGCGAGCGCTCGGGCCGGTCGCGCGTGATCTCCTCGAAGGTGGAGACGCTCGCGCCCCGTCGGCCCGGCGTCGTCGGCTTGTACTTGCGGATGCCCATCGTCACTTCCCCGTCTCGAAGATCTCGATCGACTCGCCCGGCGCGAGCGTGACGACGGCCCGCTTCTGGTCCGGACGCTTGCCCCTCGTCCACCCCCGGCGCTTCACCTTGCCGCGCCGGTGGATCGTGTTCACCGAGACGACCCGGACACCCCAGATCTGCTGGACGGCCTCCTTGATCTCGGTCTTGTTGGCCCGCGGGTCGACGAGGAACGTGTACGCGTTGCGCTCGATGCCCGCGTAGGACTTCTCGCTCACGATCGGCCGGATGATCACGTCGCGCGGCGACTTCACGCCCGCTCACCCCCCTCGACGACGTCGAGCGCGGCCTGCGTGAACAGCACGCGGTCGGCCGCCAGGACCTCGTAGGTCCCCAGGCTCGGCGCGTACGCGATCCGCACGTTCGGCAGGTTGCGGAAGGACTTCTCCACCGCACCGTCCTCGCTCGGCCCGGGCAGGACGAGCAGGATCCTGCCCTCCAGGCCCAGCGCCTCCAGGATCTCGACGGCGCGCCTGGTCTTCGGCTCCTCGAAGGCGAGCTCGCGCACCACCGCGAGCTTCCCGCTCTGCAGCGCGTCGGTGAGGGCCGAGCGGAGGGCGCCCCGCTTCATCTTCTTGTTCACCCGCAGCGAGTGGTCCCGCGGCTTCGGGCCGTGGACGACCCCGCCGCCCGTCCACTGGGGCGCGCGGATCGAGCCCTGCCGGGCGCGCCCGGTTCCCTTCTGGCGCCAGGGCTTGCGGCCGCCGCCCGAGACCTCCCCCCGGGTCTTCGTGCTGTGGGTCCCCCGCCGGAGCGAGGCCATCCCGGCCACGACGACCTGGTGCATCAGCGGCACCGAGACCTTCGCCTCGAAGACCTCGGGCGAGAGCTCCCGCTCGGCGACCTGGGCGCCGGTCTCGTCGAGCACGGGCACCCTGGCCATCAGCCCTTCCTCCCCGCGGGCGCCTTGACCGCGGAGCGCACCATGACGAGCCCGCCGTTCGGGCCCGGCACGGCGCCCCGCAGCAACAGCAGGTTGCGCTCGGGGTCGGCCTGGACGACGAGCAGGTTCAGCACCGTCACCCGCTCGTTGCCCATCTGGCCGGCCATCCGCATGCCCTTGAACACGCGGCTCGGGGTGGCGCAGGCGCCGATCGCGCCGGGCGAGCGGTGCTTGCGCTCGGTGCCGTGGCTCGCGCCGAGCCCCCCGAACCCGTGCCGCTTCATGACCCCGGCGAAGCCCTTGCCCTTGCTCACGCCGATCACGTCGGCGCGCTCCCCCGGCCGGAAGATGTCGGCTCGGATCTCCTGCCCCGGCTGGTAGGAGGCCGCGTCATCGGTCCGCAGCTCGACGACGTAGCGGCCGGGGTGCCCGCCGTGCGCCTCGAAGTGGCCGCGCATCGGCCGGTTCACCTTCCGCTCGGGGACCTCGCCGAAGACGAGCTGGACGGCCGCGTACCCGTCGCGCTCGGGGGTCTTCACCTGCGCGACGTAGCAGGGGCCAGCCTTGATCACCGTGACCGGCACGGCCCGCGTGTCCTCGAAGATCTGGGTCATCCCCAGCTTCGTCCCCAAGATCCCCTTGACCTCGGCCATCACAGCTTGATCTCGATGTCGACCCCCGCCGACAGGTTCAGGCGCTGGAGCTCCTGGACCGTCTTGGAGGTGGCGTCCACGATGTCGATGAGCCGCTTGTGCGTGAGCATCTGGAAGTGCTCGCGGGAGTCCTTGTACTTGTGGGGCGAGCGGATCACGGTGAAGATCCGGCGCTCGGTGGGCAGCGGCACCGGACCGACGACCTTGGCGCCGGTGCGCGTCACGTGCTCGACGATCTCGCGAGCCGCGACGTCCAGCATCCGGTGATCGTAGGCCCGGAGCTTGATCCTGATCCTCGGTCCGGCCACCGCCCTCGCTCCCCTACTTGATGACCTTCGTCACGCGCCCGGCGCCGACGGTCCGGCCGCCCTCGCGGATCGCGAAGCGCAGGCCCTCCTCCATGGCGATGGGCGCGATCAGCTCGACGGT
>SIRV01000229.1 GCA_004366195.1 Actinomycetota bacterium | reverse complement strand
GCCGCCGAGACGAGCCCCTACCTCCTCCAACACGCCGAGAACCCCGTGGATTGGTACCCCTGGGGCCCGGAGGCGCTCGCCCGCGCCCGCGCCGAGGACCGGCCGATCCTGCTCTCCATCGGGTACGCCGCCTGCCACTGGTGCCACGTGATGGCCCACGAGTCCTTCGAGGACCCGGAGACCGCCGAGCTGATGAACCGCCACTTCGTCTGCGTGAAGGTGGACCGGGAGGAGCGCCCCGACGTGGACGCCATCTACATGGACGCCGTCCAGGCCCTGACCGGCCACGGGGGTTGGCCCCTCACCGCGTTCCTCACCCCCGAGGGCAAGCCCTTCTACGCGGGCACCTACTTCCCGAAGGAGGACCGAGGGGGGCTCCCCGCCTTCCGGCGGGTGCTCGCGGCGATCGCGGAGATCTGGGCCGAGCGCCGCGAGGAGGCCGAGGCCCACGCCTCACGCGTCGTGGAGGCCATCTCCCGCGCGGCGACCCTGCGCGCCTCCTCGGACCCGCTCTCGGAGGACGTGGCGAGGGCCGCCGTGGGCGTCCTGGCAGACGCCTTCGACCCCATCTTCGGCGGCTTCGGCGGGGCCCCCAAGTTCCCCCAACCGATGACCCTCGAGTTCCTCCTCCGCCGGCACCTTCGGGGCGATCCCGAGGCCCTCTCGATGGTGGAGCGCACCCTGGAGGCGATGGCCTCGGGCGGCATCTTCGACCAGGTGGGCGGGGGCTTCCACCGCTACGCCACCGATCAGCGGTGGCACGTGCCCCACTTCGAGAAGATGCTCCCCGACAACGC
The DNA here is from genome assembly GCA_004366195.1 of Actinomycetota bacterium. Taxonomy (GTDB): domain Bacteria; phylum Actinomycetota; class UBA4738; order UBA4738; family HRBIN12; genus HRBIN12. Next base: position 4,526 of record SIRV01000229.1, on the reverse strand, counting down.
GCAGCTCGCTCGGCTCTACGTCCGGGCCTGGCAGGTGACGGGTCGCGCCGCCTACCGCGAGGTCGCGGTCCGCACGTGCGGGTACCTGCTCCGCGAGCTGCGGCAGGCGGAGGGCGGCTTCTCCTCCTCCCAGGACGCCGACTCCGAGGGCGTCGAGGGCCGCTTCTTCGTCTGGTCGTGGGAGGAGCTGGTCGAGGCCGTGGGCGAGCCGGCGGCGCGGGCCCTCGGCGCCACGCCCGAGGGCAACTGGGAGGGGACGAACGTGCTCTGGCTGCCGCGCCCCCTCGAGCAGGTCGCGGAGGAGCTCCGCATGGGGGCCGACGAGCTCCGGGAGCGGGTGGAGGCGGCTCGGGCGAGGCTGTTCGAGCTGCGCGAGCGACGGGTCCGCCCGGCCACCGACGACAAGGTGGTCGCGGCCTGGAACGGCCTGGCCATCTCGGCGCTGGCGGAGGCCGGCCGAGCGCTGGGTGAGGCCCGGTACGTGGAGGCGGCCGTCGAGGCCGCGCGGTTCGTCCTGGAGCGGCTCCGCCTGCCCGACGGACGCCTCGCGCGCTCCTGGCGGGCCGGGCGGGTCGGTCCCCCGGCCGTCGCCGACGACCACGCGGTCCTGGCCGACGCCTGCCTCGTGCTGTACGAGACGACGTGGGACGCGCGCTGGTTCGACGAGGCCCGGGCCTTGGCCGAGGCGCTCCTCGAGCGGTTCGAGGACCCCGAGCGCGGCGGCTTCTTCCAGACGGCCGCCGACGCCGAGCCCCTCGTCGTCCGCCCCAAGGAGCTGATCGACAACGCGACGCCGAGCGGGAACTCCGCCGCAGCCGAGGTGCTCCTGCGCCTCGCCCACCTCAGCGGCGAGGACCGCTACGAGCGGGCCGCGGTCTCCGCGCTCCGGCTGGTGCGCGAGCTCATGGCCGGGGCCCCCGGCGGCTTCGGCCACGCGCTCTGCGCGCTCGACCTGTACCTCGGGCCGGTGCGCGAGGTGGCGGTGGTCGGTGACCCCGCCGACCCTCGGACCCGAGCCCTGGTGGACGAGGTCCTGGTCCGCCGGTTCCTGCCGAACCACGTCCTCGCGGTCGCCCCGCCGGGAGATGCGACGACCGCCGAGCGCGTGCCCCTGCTCCGAGAGCGGGTCCAGCTCGACGGTCGCCCCACCGCCTACGTCTGCGAGCGCTTCTCCTGCCGGATGCCCGTCACCGAGCCCGCCGACCTCGCCGCTCAGCTCGCTGGCTGAGCGCGATCAGTAGAGGTCGGGGTCGACGTAGGCCTGGCTCCAGACCGCGACGTTCAGGATGACCGCCTTCAGCCACGCCTGGTGCATGCGTTCGAGGTGCTCCTCGTCGCGGGCGCCCTTCGCCAGGAAGTCCCGGATCGTCGCGTAGATCGGGTAGATGAACGCCACGACGTACCGGAACGGCACGACGTCCGGGGTGCCCTGCGCGGCCTCGTCGGTCTCGTTCTTCCCCCGAGCGTGCCGCCGGCCGACCTCGGCCTGGTAGGCGAGCCACTCGGGGCCGTGGTCGGCGCTCAAAGTGTCGAGGACCCACTGCCCGAAACGCGCACGGACGCGCGCCAGGTAGTCGCCGCTCGGTCCCTCGGGCGTCGAGAAATAGGCGAGCAGGAAGTCGTGGCTCCCCACGAAGCCGTACCACACGTCGAGGAGCTGCTCGACCTGGGGGGCGATGATCTCCTTCGCCTCGCGCAACGCTTGCCGGTCCTCGTCGGTGAACAGGGTGGCCGTGCAGACGCGCTCGAAGGCGGCGACGTCCAGGGCGCCGGGGGGCAGGCTCGGGTCCCCCATCCGGTACCCGGGGATCGTGACGGTGCTCATGCGCGACCTCCTCGCTGCGTGAAAGCCAGTAGGATACCTACATATCTATCGCCGGGGGTCGTGGAAGTCAAGGGGTCCTACGGATATCCTGGCGGCGTGCCGATGAGCCGGGAACGGGTGGACGGGATCCTCGCTTCGCTGCTTCGCCTGTCGCGGGCGGTGGACGGGACGCTCCGCGAAGGGGCGGCCGCCGTGGGGCTCACCCCCGCCCAGGCCGAGACCCTGCGCTTCGCCGCCCGGACCCGGCCGGACATGGCCACGGTCGGTCAGCTCGCCCGGGTCCTCGGGGTGCGGCACGCGACGGCCGTGGGCATCGTGGAACCCCTCGTCGAGCGAGGCGTGCTCGAGCGCCGTCCCCACCCCTACGACGGCAGGCGGCGGGTCCTCGCGCTCACCCCGTCGGGCCGCCGCCTGCTCGCCCGGCTGGAGCGGGTGGCGGCCGAGCTCCGGCGGGAGCTCGAGGGGCTCGATCGAACCTCGCTGGAGCGCCTGGAGCTCGGCCTCGGCGCGCTGGTGGACACGCTGCGGCGCTCGGGGCTGCTCGTGGTCGCCGCGCCCTGCGCGGGGTGCGCGCACTTCCGACCGAACGCCGCACCGGGGACGAAGGCCCCTCACCGGTGCGCCCTCATCGAGCGCTACCTCTCCGAGGCGGAGTCCCGGATGCTCTGCCCCGAGCACACGCCGGCGGCCTGAGCGAAGCGTGGCCGTTCGGCCGATCGCGCGTTCGGGGGTTCTCGGGCATACTTGCGCGGTTGCGCTCCGGTGCGTTGCCCGCGGGGAGGGGGGTGCGTCGATGAGACGGACGTCCACGATCCGGAACCCCGCGCGGGTGCTCCTCGCCCTCCTGCTGCTCGCCGCCGTGACGCCCCGTCCCGCGGCTGCCGGACCGCCGCCCGCCGAGCTCGCGCTCGTCCACACGGCCGAGGATGGGTCTCGGGCCGTCGTCCTGGTGAACGAGGAGGCAGTGATCCTCGCGCCCCTCGTCGAGCTCGAGGGGCGGGACGCGATCCAGCCGGCCTGGTCGCCCGACGGTCGCCGGCTCGCCTTCTCCGCGCAGGTTTCGGAGGGCGGGCCCTTCGCGGTGCACATCCTGCAGGTCGCCACGGGTGAGGTCGCGCGGTTCTCGGACCCGCAGGGCGCGTCCGGCCCCAGCGAGGGGGACTTCAGCCCTGCCTGGTCGCCCGACGGTGAGGTCATCGCGTTCGCCCGCACGGTCGGCGGCACGTCGAAGATCCACCTCCAGCACCTCGGATGGGTGGCATCCGAGCGTCTGACCCCCGCCCCCTACGACGGCGCTTACGAGGTCGAGCCCACGTGGACGCCGGACGGCAGCGCCGTCGTCTTCGCGAGCCGCGATCTCGACCCCGCGGACCTCGAACCCCCGCTCGAGCCACCCTCGCAGCCGGGGCACCCCGCATACCACTTCCAGTTGGTGCGCATGTCGATCGAGACGGGCCGGCGGGAGACCCTCACGGAGGCATGGAGCACGGACTTCCGGACCCCCGATGTCTCACCGGACGGGACGAGGGTCGCGGCGGCCGCGACCCTCTACGGATACGGGGACCCCGCCACGGTGTCCGCTCTCATCCCCTTGGATCCCCTCGGGGAACCCGACTACATGGTTTTCGGTGGCGAGCGGAACCCCGACTTCGCCCCGGACGGCCGGAGGATCGTGGCCGACTTCGGCGACTCCGGTGGGGCGGTGATCTCGGAGATCGGTGGGGACGTCGTGGGTGGGCTGCCCGGAACGGACGCGGCGTGGCGCCCGCCGGAGCGGACCCCGCCCGAGGTCGCCTTCGACTACCGGACCACCGACGGCTGGCTGGACGGGCCCGTCACCGTGACGGCGACCGATGTGGACTCGGCCATCGAGGATCTCAGCTGCGCGCTCGACGGCGCGCCGATCCACGTGGACCTCTACGAGCCCACCGATCCGCACGTGCTCGAAGGGAAGGTCCGGCTGGACGCGATGGAGGGCGCGCGGACGCTGGCGTGCTCGGCCACGGATGCCCTCGGGAACGCGGGTTCGGCCTCCGTCGAGCTCCGGGTGGATGCGCTCGCCCCGCGTCTGGGGAACCCGATCATCACCGCGCCGCGCCGATCGGGCGAGCCGGTGGAGGTGCGCGTGGGGTACGAGGAATACGGGTCCGGCCTCCGGTGGGCGACGCTCACGCTCCGCTCGGAGGCGGCCCGCTACGACGTCGACATGGTCGACGAGGGCGACACCCTCTCCGGTCTGCTCCTCGTCCCGGCCGGGGTCTACGAGGTGGTGGTGACGGCGGCGGACCGGCGCGACAACCGGGGCTCGGTCGCGGTGCCCGACGGCGCGATCGTGGTGGATCCCGCCGGCACGGTGTCGGGCTCGGGCTGGATCGTCCCCGGCGGCGCCACGTCGGACCCGGGCGACAGCCTCCCGGGGCTGGACGGAAGGACGAAGGCGTCGTTCTCCATCTCGGCGGAGTACCGGAGGCCGAGCTCGGCCGCGCCGAGCGGGAGCTTCAGCCTGTCCTACGGAACCTCGTTCAGGCTGCAGAGCGCACGGCTCTCCTGGCTCGTCGTCTCCGGCCCGACCGCCGTCCTCGACGGGGCCCCGCGGGACGCGCCCGAGGCCGATCCGCGCCATGGAGATGATCTCGTGCTCACCGAGCAGGTGCGAGCCGCGCAAGCACAACTGGAGGAGCTGCGGACGCACCCGCTGGAG
>SIRV01000228.1 GCA_004366195.1 Actinomycetota bacterium | reverse complement strand
TCAGCGTCCGCTCCACCGCCTACAACCGGATCGCGCTGCTCATCACGATCGGCGCCGCCCTCGTGCTGGTGCTCGTCTGGGCGAGGAGGTTCCTGCCACGTCGGACGAGCTGACCCCGCTCGCCTCACCGGAGACCGCCGAGGTCCGGCCGGAGGACTCCCCGGCCGCCTTCGCGCGGAACACGGCGGTCATGGCCCTCGGCACCACGCTCTCCCGGGTGACGGGGTTCCTCCGCGTGGCCGCGATGGCCTACGCGATCGGGATCACGGAGACCCGGCTCGCCGACGCGTACAACATCGCCAACACCACGCCGAACATCGTCTACGAGCTCGCCCTGGGGGGCATCCTCTCCTCCGTCCTCGTCCCGGTGCTCGTGGAGCGGGTCCACCGCGGCGGCCGGAGCGCGGCCTTCGAGGCCGCCCGACGCCTCTTCACCCTCACCGCCCTCGTCCTCTCGGCCATCGCCCTGCTCGTCGCGCTCGGAGCGCCGTGGATCGTCGGCCTCTACACGATCCGAGCCGGGGCCGACCAGGAGACCACCCGCGAGCTCGCGACGTTCTTCCTCCGGTGGTTCGCGCCGCAGATCGTCTTCTACGGGCTCGGGGCCGTCGGCCAGGCGCTGCTGAACGCCGAGCGGCGGTTCGCCGCCCCGATGTTCGCGCCGATCCTCAACAACCTCATCGTGATCGGGGCGTTCCTCGCCTTCGCCGCCCTCCCCGGGCCGGCGCCGGGATCGGGCGAGCTCGCCACGACGGCCCAGCGCCTCGTGCTCGGGATCGGCACCACCGCCGGGGTCGTCGGCATGACCCTCGCCCTGTGGCCCTCCGTCCGCGCGATCGGCTTCCGCTTCGCCTGGCGACCAGGGATCCGCGACGAGGTCGTGGCCACCATCGCCCGGCTCGGCGGCTGGGTCGTCGTGTACGTCGCGGCCAACCAGCTCGGCTACCTCCTCGTGCTGGTCCTCGCCGCGGCCCGCCAGGGCGACTACGCGGCCTACGGGGTGGCGTTCATCCTGTTCCAGCTGCCGCACGCGATCTTCACGGTCTCCATCGTCACGGCGCTCCTGCCGGCGATGTCCTCGCGGGCGGCGGTCGGCGACCTCCCGGGGCTCCGGGCGCTCGTCGCGCGCGGCGTGCGCGCCACGGCCGCGATCCTGATCCCCGCCGCCTGCGGCTACCTCGCGATCGGCCGCGAGATCGTCCGCCTGCTCTTCGAGCACGGCGCCACCACCGCCGGCAGCGGTGAGCTCGTCGCGCAGGTGCTCGCCCTGTTCTCGGTCGGCCTGTTCCCCTTCTCCCTCTTCCAGCTCCAGCTGCGGACGTTCTACGCGCTGCAGGACACGCGCACGCCGGCGCTCATCAACATCGGCTCGCTCCTCGTGAACGCGGGCGTGAACCTCGCCCTCGTCCTCGGCCTCGACCTCGGCGTGCGCGGCCTCGCGATCGGGCACGCGAGCTCGTACGTGTTCGCGAGCGCCGTCGCCCTCCTCGTCCTCCGCCGCCGCATCGGCGGGCTCGACGGCGCGGGCGTCGCGGGGAGCGTCGCGAGATCGACCGCCGCGGCGGCGCTCACGGCGGCGGCCGCCTTCGGCACGGCGCGCGCCCTCGGGGCGTGGCTCGGCACGGCGACCCTCGGCGCGCAGGCCGCCCAGGTCTCCGGGGCCGTGCTCGTGGGTCTCGGCGTCTACCGCGCCGCAGCCCTCATCGTCCGGATCGAGGAGGTCGATACGGTGAAGCGACAGCTGCTCGGGAGGTGGCGGCGGTGAGGCTCGCTCGCATCCATCGCGACGAGCGCGGGCTCCTCGGCAAGCTCGCGCTCCTCTGGCTGCTCGTCGCGGCCCTCCTCGTCGTCCTCGGCTACGACGCGGTCCGCATCGGCATCACGCGCTTCCGCGTGGCCGAGGCCGCGCAGAACGCCGCCTTCGAGGCCGCCACCACGCTCCAGCAGACCCGGGGGGATCGGAAGGCCGCCCTCGACGCCGCCGTCCGGGCCGTCCTCGACGAGGGGCTCGAGGCCGAGCGCCTCCGGGACTTCGTGATCGACCCGGAGACGGACGCCGTCACCGTCACCGTGACCGACAAGGCCCCCACCCTCCTCGTCGGCCGGATCTGGTTCCTGCGGTCGTTCGCGAAGGCCCGCTCCACCGAGACCTCGCCGTCGTCCGGCCTCTGAGGCGCCCGGGAACGGCGGGGCGCGGAGCATACACTCCGGTCGTGGAACCCTCCACCGCGAGCCGGGCGGGATCGGGCCTCGGCACGCCCCAGGCGGTCGTGCATGGCTGAGGTCCCCGACGAGGAGCTCGTCCGCCGGTTCCGCGACGGCGACGCCGCGGCGTTCGGCGCGCTCGTCGAGCGGCACCAGCGCCGCGTCTACAACCTCGCGCTCCGCATGACGGGGCGGGAGGAGGACGCTCGCGACGCCACCCAGGACGCCTTCCTCGCGGCCCTGCGCAAGCTCCACGGGTTCCGCGGCGAGGCGGCGTTCACGACGTGGCTCCATCGGGTCACGGTGAACGCCTGCTACGACCTCCTCCGCAAGCGGAGCCGCACGCCGCTCCCGCTCGAGCGCTCGGATGGCGAGGACCGTCCCCCCGTCCCCGAGCCGGCCGCCGCGGACCACGCCGAGCGCGTGGACCTCGCGCTCGACGTCCGCCGGGCCCTCCTGCGCGTCCCCGAGGAGTTCCGCGCCGTCCTCGTCCTCTGCGACGTCCAGGACCTCTCCTACGAGCAGGCCGCGGCCGCCCTCGGGGTCCCCGTCGGCACCGTCAAGTCGCGGCTGCACCGCGGGCGGGTCGCCCTCGGCCGCCTCCTGGTCGAACGGGAACGCCCGGCGCCCGCCGATCCGTCAGAGGACGTGAGCCCATGACCCATCCCGAGGACCTCCTCGCCGCCTACGTCGACGGCGCGCTCGCCCCCGAGGAGCGCGCCGCCGTGGACGCGCACCTCGCGGGCTGCCCCCGCTGCCGTAAGGAGGTGGACCTGGCCCGCCGCGCCGTGGAGGCGCTCGCGTCCCTCGCCGACGAGCCCGTTCCCCTCGGGGTGACCGCGCCGGTCCTGGCCGAGGCGCGGCGTCGGGCCCGGCGGCCACGCTGGCTGCCGGCCCTGGCCGCCGCGGCCGTCCTCGCCCTCGCTGGGGCGCTGGTCGTCCCGCAGCTCCTCCGCGAGGGCCGCCCGGGCACCGGCGCGAAGGGCGCGGCGACGATGGAGGCCGGC
>SIRV01000227.1 GCA_004366195.1 Actinomycetota bacterium | reverse complement strand
GATCTGGTTCGACGGCGAGCTCGTGGACTGGCGCGAGGCCAAGATCCACGTGCTCTCGCACGCGCTCCACTACGGCAGCGGCGTGTTCGAGGGCATCCGCGCCTACGAGACGGCCCGGGGGCCGGCCATCTGGCACCTGGAGGAGCACCTGAAGCGCCTGTTCCGCTCGGCCAAGCTCTACCACATGGACCTGCCGTACTCGATCGAGGCCCTCACCGAGGCCACGAAGGAGGTCATCCGCGCGAACGGCCTGAACGCCTGCTACATCCGGCCCCTCGCGATCCGGGGGTACGGTGAGATGGGCGTGAACCCCCTGAGCGCGCCGGTGAACGTGATCATCGCGGTCTGGCCCTGGGGGGCCTACCTCGGGGAGGAGGCGCTGGAGCGCGGGGTGCGGATCAAGATCTCGTCCTGGCGCCGGAACTCGCAGAACGCGCTCCCGGCGGCGGCCAAGGCCACCGGCCAGTACATCAACAGCGTGCTGGCGAAGGTGGAGAGCCTGAAGGCCGGCTACGACGAGGCCATCATGCTGAACGAGGCCGGCCAGATCACCGACGGCTCGGGCGAGAACGTGTTCATCGTCCGGGACGGGGTCCTCATCACCCCGCCCACCCAGGCCGGCTGCCTCGACGGCATCACGCGCGCGAGCGTCATCCAGATGGCCCGCGACCTCGGCTACGAGGTGCGCGAGGAGTTCCTCATCCGGACCGACCTCTACAACGCCGACGAGGCCTTCTTCACGGGGACGGCGGCGGAGATCACCCCCATCCGTGAGGTCGACGACCGGGTGATCGGGGAGGGGCACCGCGGCCCCATCACCAAGGAGCTCCAGGGCGTGTTCTTCTCGGCCACGCGCGGGGAGAACGAGCGGTACGCGCACTGGCTCACCTACGTGAACGGCTGAGCGGTGGCCGTCACCGAGGAGCGCGCCGAGGCCCGGTACCGCCTGCCGCGGGGCGCCACCCCCACCCGCTACGACCTGGTCCTCGAGCCCGATCTCGAGGCGACCTCGTTCGTCGGGTCCGAGGAGGTGGCCCTCGAGGTTCGGGAGCCCCTCGACGAGCTCGTCCTGAACGCCGTGGAGCTCGAGATCGAGCCCGGCGAGCTGGTGGCCGCGGACGGCGCCGTGGTCCGGGTCACCGAGGTCGGCCTGGACGAGGAGGCGCAGCGGGCGCACCTGCGGCTGGAGCGAGCCCTCGAGCCCGGCCCCTACCGGCTCCGCCTCGCCTTCCGGGGCAGGCTCAACGACCGGATGCGGGGCTTCTACCGCTCCACCTACCGGGACGCCGAGGGGGTGGAGCGGACCATCGCCACGACCCAGTTCGAGTCCACCGACGCCAGGCGCGCCTTCCCCTGCTTCGACGAGCCGGACCTCAAGGCCGTCTTCGGGGTCACGCTGGTCGTCCCCGAGGGCCTCCTCGCGATCTCGAACGAGCGCGAGGTCTCGCGCGAGCCGACCGGGGACGGGCGGGTGCGGATCCGGTTCGCCGACACCATCCCCATGTCGACATACCTCGTGGCCTTCGTCGTCGGCCCCCTCGAGGCCACCGATCCGGTGGACGTGGACGGCGTGCCCCTGCGGGTGATCCACGCGCCGGGCAAGGGGCACCTCACGGCCTTCGCCCTGGAGGTCGGCGCGTTCGCGCTGCGGTTCTTCGCCGACTACTACGGGATCCCGTACCCCGGCTCGAAGCTCGACATGGTGGCGATCCCCGACTTCGCCCAGGGGGCGATGGAGAACCTGGGGTGCATCACCTACCGGGAGGCGGCGATCCTCGTGGACCCCGCGGCCGCCACCCAGGACGAGCTCCAGCGCGTCGCCGACACGGTGGCCCACGAGATCGCCCACATGTGGTTCGGCGACCTGGTGACGATGCGGTGGTGGAACGGGATCTGGCTGAACGAGGCCTTCGCCACGTTCATGGAGCTCCTCTGCGTCGACGCCTTCCGGCCGGCGTGGGACCGCTGGGCGCTGCACGCGCGCTCGCGCTCGGTGGCCTTCGAGTTCGACGCCCTCGGCGCCACCCGCCCGATCGAGTACCCCGTGCGCTCGCCGGAGGACGCGAACGGCATGTTCGACGTGCTCACCTACGTGAAGGGCGCCTCGGTGCTGCGGATGCTGGAGCGCTACCTCGGTCCCGAGCGCTTCCGCGAGGGCATCCGCCGGTACCTGCGCGAGCACGCGTACGGGAACACCGAGACCTCGGATCTCTGGGACGCCCTCGAGGCGGCCTCGGGCGAGCCGGTCCGCGCCGTGATGGACTCCTGGATCTGGCAAGGGGGCTACCCGCTCCTCTCGGTCTCGGCCGGCGACGGGGAGGTCGCGCTCGACCAGCGGCGGTTCCGCCTCGACGGGGCCGAGGACCCCACGCGGTGGCACGTCCCGGTGCTGATCCGCCACGGCGCGGTGGCCGCGGAGCCGGTGGAGCCGGTGCTCGTCCCGCCCGAGGGGATCCGCCTCCCGCATCCGGTGGGGGCACCGGTCGTCGTGAACGCCGGGGGGCACGCCTTCGTTCGGGTCCGGTACGACGCGGAGCTGCGGGACCGGCTCACGAGGCGCTTGGGCGACCTCACGGCGATCGAGCGCTACCAGCTGGTGGACGACGCCTGGGCGGCGACGCTCGCGGGTGCCGAGCGGGCCGACGCCTTCCTTGACCTCGCGCGGGCCTTCGGGGAGGAGACCGACTTGCCCGTGTGGCAGGCCCTCCTCCTGGGCCTCGGCTGGTGCGACCGCGCCCTGGAGGGACCTCCCCGGGAGCGCTTCCGGGCGTTCGTGCGTGAGCTCGTCCGCCCGGCTCTCGATCGGCTGGGCTGGGAGCCGGGGGAGGGGGGGGGGGGCGTGCG
>SIRV01000226.1 GCA_004366195.1 Actinomycetota bacterium | reverse complement strand
GAAGCCGAGCACCTCCTCGGGGGAGGGGACGACGTTCCGGTAGGTCGGAGCGGCGAAGGGGTCGCACGTGGTCTGCGCGCCCGCGGCGGCGCCCGCGAGCGGGGCGCCGAGCGCGAGGGCGATCGCGCCGGCGAGCAGTCGGGATGGGCGGGACACGGCGCACCTCCCTGGAGCGGTTGCTCCTCCGATCGTAGGGAGGCCGCCGGCCGCTGTCGAACCGGCCTCGCGTCCGGAGACGGCCGCCGGTGGTGCGGCGGAGATGTCCGATGGGTTCGGGAAACCCCGCGTTCCCGCCGCGCGCCCTGAAGTGCGAGCCGCTCCGTGCCGAACAGCGCGGGCCAGGGCGTCATACGGCCCCCGCTCGTGACTGCGGGTGTGGCCTGCATGCCGCGAAGGACCCCCGGCTCCTTCCCACCGTGCGGGACGGGCCCGTGTCGGTGGTCGGCACCGTGGGCCTTTGGGGTCGGGTGATCGAGCACGAGCACGGGTACCGCGCCGCGCTCGCGTACCCGCTGGCCCTCCGGCTCGTGTGCTTGCGCTGCGGCCGGGCGCGCGACGCGTCGCGGATGGTGGTGGGCCGCGCGCGCCGCGCTGGCGATCTCCTGGCGGCGGCCTGTCGCCGACACCTCCGCCGCCCGCGTCGGGGGGCCCTGCCGGGACATGCGGTGCTGCTCGACCTGCTCTCCGCGTACGGCGCGGATCCACTGCCCGGCCGCGCGGCCCGCGAGCTCCCGGGCTGGCGCCGGCTCGTGATGCGCCGGGCGTTCGCGGGCGCGCTCGGCAAGGCGGTGGCGGTCGGGTACGCGCTCCTCGCGAGCGTGGCGCTCCTCACCGCCGTCGCCGCCCTGACGGGCCGCCTGCCCCGCCCCGCTGGTTAGCGGCTCGCCGCGGGGGTCCCCGAGCGGCGCGGTACGATGGTGGCCGAGCGCCGGTAGCTCAATGGATAGAGCATCTGACTACGGATCAGAAGGTTGGGGGTTCGAGTCCCTCCCGGCGCGCGAAGGCCCGCCATCCGGGAAGGTGACCGCCGCCGGAGGCCACGGTAGCGTTCCAGCATGAGCTCCGACGGGCCGTCGCTCCGTGAGTCGTTCAGGGAGCTGCGCGAGGACTTCAGAGAGTGGTCCTCCACCTTCGCGTTCCGGCACCCACTCGGTGCCTTTGCTGCTCGCCGAGCTCATGGTGATGGGGGTGGCGGCGATCTGCGTCGGGGAGCTCGTCGAGCGTGCGGACGCGCTCGGGGAGCGGTTCGCGGCGCGCGTGCGGGTAGGCATGGACTGGCTGCTCGCATGGGGTGCGGTCGCGCTGGCCGGCCACGCGGTACGACGCCGGTCGCCCCGGCGGGGCCGGCGCCCCAGCATCGGTCGCATCGTCGGCGGGACCCTCTCGGCGGCCGCGACCGTCATGTGGTTCGTGATCTGGTCCTTGACGTTCTCCCGAACCGGTTCCGATCCCATCGAGTCCATCGCGCCCGAAGACGCCGTCCCGCGCCTGACGTTCCTCCTCGGCAGCCTCGTGGCCTTCGGAGGCTACCTGGTGGTGCGGTTCCTCCGCGACCCGCGGCTCCGCGCCCGGGCCCGGCGGTTCGCAGAGGGCGCGGCGCCCTCGCCGATCGCGCCGTTCGAGGACCACGACGCGGTGGTGCTCGACGTCCGTCCCCGTGAGGGGGACGGGTTCGAGCCGTACTTCGTCGGCACGTGCTCGTGCGGGTGGGCGGGTCCGGTGCGGGAGGACGTGAGGCTCGCCGTCGCCGACGTGACCGGTCACCGCCCGGGCGGCGAGCCGGAGATCATCCGCCCCCTCGCCTGACCCTCGGGCAGTCGGGCTCCGCTGCGGCGCACGTATCCTCGGCGGGGTGGGGCGGGGCGGCCCGACCGAGGGGGGCGACGTGCGCCGGGAGACCGAGCTCGCCGATCGCATCGGCATCCTGCGTCCGCTGCGCATCCGTGACTTCCGGCTGCTGTGGACGGGCATGACCGTGTCCATGGTGGGCGACGGGATCTACACCGTCGCGGTGGCCTGGCAGGCGTACGAGATCTGGAACCGGCCCTCGGCCCTCGCCGCCGTCGGGGTTGCCTGGAGCATCCCGCAGGTCGTGCTGCTCCTCGTCGCCGGGGTGCTCTCGGATCGGCTCGACCGCCGCCACCTCATGATCGCCGGCGACCTCGTACGGATGGTCGCGATCGGCGCCATCGGCGCGCTGTCGCTCGCGGGCGCGCTCACGCTCCCGCGGCTGGTGGCGCTCGTCGTCGTGTACGGCGCCGGCCAGGCGGTGTTCGGACCCGCCTTCTCCTCGATCGTGCCGACGATCGTCCCCGACGATCTCCGCGTCCAGGCGAACTCGCTCGCGCAGTTCGTGCGGCCCCTCACCCTGGCGCTCATCGGTCCCGTCCTCGGCGGGTTCCTGATCGCCTGGTTGGGGCTCGGGGCGGCGTTCCTGGTGGACGCCGGGACCTTCGTGTTCTCCGCCGCGATGATCCTCGCGATGCGGACGCGCGCCGTCGCGCGGGGGGAGTTCGAACGGCCGTCGGCCTGGCGGGACCTGGTCGACGGCCTCGCGTTCGTGCGGCGCCGGACGTGGCTGTGGGCGGCGATGGTCGCCGGCACGGTGAGCCTCCTCTTCACCTGGGGTCCGTGGGACGTGCTCCTGCCGTACGTGGTGAAGAACGACCTCGGCGGATCGGCCTCGGATCTCGGGGTGGTCTACGGCGCCGGCGGCTTCGGGGCGGTCGTGGTGGCGCTCTCCATGGGTCAGCGCGGGCGGCTGCCGCGCCGCCCGATCACGGTCCTGTACCTGGCGTGGGCGGTCGGGATGCTGCTCCTCGCCGGGTTCGGTCTCGCCGTCGCGCTGTGGCAGGCGATGGCGGTGGCGTTCGCGGCGGAGGCCTGTCTCACGATGCTCATGGTGATCTGGGTCACGTTGATCCAACGCCTCGTCCCCCAGGAGGTGCTGGGACGGGTCTCCAGCCTGGACTGGCTCCTCGCCACGGCGGGCGTGCCGGCCTCCTTCGCCCTCGTGGCGCCGGCGGCCTCGACGTTCGGGGTGGACGCGACCCTGATCGGGGCCGGCGTGCTCGGCGCGGCGATCACGCTCGCGTTCATGCTCGTGCCGGGCGCGCTGGGGCCCGAACGGGATCCGGTCGTACGCGAGCGCCTCCTGAACCAGGTTCAGAGCTCGCAGACGTAGCCGACGCAGCCGCCGGCGTACTCGGCGTCCACCTCGACGGGGGGCGCGGGCTCGGCGCCCTCGGACAGGAACGTGAGGACCTGGCCGGGCCGGCTCCCGTACCGGTAGACGGTGATGCCCTTCACCCGCATCCGCCAGGCCGCGAGGTAGATCTCGCGCACGTCGTCCACGGTCGCGGTGGCCGGGAGGTTCACGGTCTTGGAGACGGCGGCGTCCACGTACCGCTGGAAGGCGGCCTGCATCCGCAGGTGCCAGGCGGGCGCGATCTCGAGGGCCGTCACGAAGGCCCGCTGGACGTCCTCGGGCACGCGGGGGTTGCCGCGGATCCCGCCGGTGCGGGCGATCTCGGCCATGAGGTCGTCGGAGTAGAAGCCGCGGTCGCGCGCGATCCGCTCGAACAACGGGTTGGTCTCGACCAGGCGCGTCCCGAGCACGTTCCGGACGTAGGAGACGGCGAACATCGGCTCGATCCCCGAGGTCGTCCCGGCGATGACGGAGATCGTGCCGGTCGGCGCGATGGAGAGGAGCTGGGCGTTGCGGAGGGGCGGGCCCCCACGGGCCGCGAGGACGCTCCGCTCGTAGGCGGGGAAGGGCCCGCGCTCGGCGGCGAGCTCGGCCGAGGCGCGGCGGGCCTCGTCCCGGATCTCGCGCGCGATGCGGGAGCCGAGCCGGATCGCGGCCTCGTCGTCGTAGGGGATGCCGAGGGAGGCGAGGAGCTCGGCGAGGCCCATCACCCCCACCCCGATCTTCCGCGTGGCGAGGGTGGCGGCCTCCACCGCGGGGGTCGGGTAGCGGTTCACCTCCAGCACGTCGTCGAGGAAGCGGACGAGGAGCCGCACCGTCGCGCGCAGGCGCTCCAGGTCGAGGCGCCCGCCCCGCGCCATCCGCGCCAGGTTCACCGAGCCGAGGTTGCAGGACTCGTTGGGCAGCAAGGGGACCTCGCCGCAGGGGTTCGTGGCTTCGATCCGCCCGAGCGCCGGCACGGGGTTGTCCTTGGCGATCCGGTCGAGGAACAGCAGGCCGGGGTCGCCGCCCCGGTGCGCCTCCTCGCAGATCAGGTCGAAGAGGCGGCGGGCGGGGATCTCGCGCACCGCCCGTCCGGTGCGGGGGTTCACGAGCCGGTGGACGCCGTCCCGCTCCACGGCGCGCAGGAACCGGTCCTCGACGGCGACGGAGAGGTTGAAGTTCTCGAGCATCCCTGGGCGGCGCTTGGCCGTGACGAAGGTCTCGATATCGGGGTGGGTCGCGGCGAGGACGCCCATGTTCGCCCCGCGGCGGCGGCCGCCCTGCTTCACCACCTCCGTGGTGACGTCGAACACGCGCATGAACGAGACGGGCCCGCTCGCCACGCCGTGGGTGCTCCCCACGAGGTCCCCGGCCGGCCGCAGCTTGGAGAAGGAGAACCCGGTGCCGCCCCCCGCCTGGTGGATCAGGGCCATGTCCCGCAGCGTCGTGAAGATGGACTCCAGCGAGTCCTCCACCGGCAGCACGAAGCACGCCGAGAGCAGGCCGAGGCGTGTGCCCGCGTTCATCAGCGTGGGCGAGTTGGGCAGGAACTCGAGGGCCCGCAGGCTCCGCGAGAAGGCCTCCGCCCACCGGTCCGACGCGCCGGGCTCGAACGCGTCCTCGGCGGCGGCGACGTGGCGGGCGACGCGGTCCATCATCTCCCCGGTGGACTCCACCACGCGCCCCTCGTCGTCGCGGAGGAGGTAGCGCTCCTTCAGCACCGTGACGGCGTTGAGCGGCAGCTTCAGCTCGTCGCGGACCCCGAGGAGGCGCTTGGCCTCGCGCAGCTCGGCTCGCCGCCTGCGGTACAGCACGTAGGCCCGGGCGGCGTCGGCCAAGCCGAGCTCCATGAGAGCGCGCTCGACCTCGTCCTGGATCTCCTCGAGCTCGGGCGCCCGGTCGGTCCCGCGGGCGGCGAGGGCCTCGATCGCCGCCCGGGTCACGCGCTCGGCGAGGGCGCGCTCCGGCCGCCCGGTCTCGCGCAGGGCGCCGAGTACGGCCTCGACGATCCGGTCGGCGTCGAACGGGGCGAGGGTCCCGTCGCGCCGGCGGACCTCGCGGAACGGCGCCCGCACGCTCGCGCCCACGAGGGCAAGCCTACCCCGGGGAGCGGGAACGCCGCCGCGCCGCGAGCCCGAGCGCCGACGAGGCGACCGCGAGGGCGGCTCGCCGACCGAGACCGCGTAGCCGGTCCCGAACCGGTAGATCACCGTGCCCGGATCGGAGTCGGGGATCTCCGCGGTCCAGGCGAGGACGCCGATGACGGCGAGGGTCGAGGCCGCCGCGAGCCACACCCAGAGATTGCGGGGCACCCCCCTCGCCCGCAGGCCGTAGCCCGCGAGCGTGAGGAGCGCGATGCCGGCGATGAGCGCGACGCGCCCGGACCAGGTCTCGTACCTCCGGACATCCCAGGGCTGGACCACGACCGTAGGGCCACCCCGGGCGAGGTACCCCCAGACGAGGGCGGAGCCGACGCAGAGGGCCACGCCTGCCACGAGGTGCCCGGCCAGAGCGACCACTGCGAGCGCATCCCGGGTCAGGCCTCGCACGGTTGCCGGCAGTCCTCGACGTCGGGGGAGGCCTGCGGGGCATCGAGGAGGAGCTTCTCCTCCTGGACCGGCCCCAGGACCTGGATCGGCACGCGATCGGGATCCGCGCCGAGGGCGAGATCCGCGTAGCTCGTCATCGTGGCCCCCGTGGCCGCGAGATCCACCAGCGAGATGCCGGTCTCGGTGAAGGCCCTGTACGGGATCCTGGCCACGGTCCGCCGCTCGACCCAGCTCACCGCCCCGTCCTCGACCAGGTGAGCGACCCGGATGTCCACCGGCTCACCCGGCGCGGCGTAGGCCTCGTCGAAGCGTACGTAGGGCCAGGCCGCGCTGCGCGGGAGCACGCTGCACCCGACCGATCCGAGCGAGATCTGGGGGCAGAGGGCCGCGTCGGACACCCCCGCCCATGCGGCCGGCACGCGCACCCAGACGGTCCCGAACGTGAGGCTGCGGCGCACGTCCTCGGGCGCGTCGAGCACGCTCCGGCACGTCGGCGGGGCGGCATCCCACCCAGGCGCGCGTCCCCGGCGCCGGGTCCGGGACGTGCCCGAGGACGACCTCACCCACGAACCGCTCCCACGCCTCCCCGATGGGCCCGCCGCCCCGGGCCACCTCCTCGTTCCAGGCGAGGATGAGATCCCGCGCGCTGGCACCCGATGCGGGGTTGTCCTCGGAGGTGCGGAAGGCCTCGAGGATCGCGGTCTGCCGCTCCGCGAAGGGTGAGGGACCGATCACGGTCGCACCCTGACCGGAGGGCGCCACCGCGAACCGCACGCTCCACAGCCCGTCCGCGCGCCGCTCGCCGAGGCCGAGGAGGATCTCGGCCGCCCCCGTCGAGAGGAGCTCGGCCGGCGCGCCGAGCCAGAGTTCGTCGCCCGGCGCGATCCCGCTCGTCTTTGCCGCGTCCCAGTCCACCTCCCGCACCCGGACGGTCGCGGGCGCGAGCCCCGGCGCGAGCGGGTACGAGCCGCCGGGCCCGGGCTCCGCGCCGTCCACGGTGACGATGAGATCCGCGAGCGGCGCCGGGGCCGGGTCCACCAGGACGTTCGGCTCGGCGGGGAGCTCCGGCCACGGTGTCGGCGATGGCGCGGGACGCTCGGCGTCGGGAGCGCAGTAGGGCCATGGCAGGTCGGGCGCGGCGCGGACGGGGGTGACCCGCCGAGGTCCCCGAGGAAGCGGAGCGGGACCCGACGCCCCCCACGGCGACCGCTCCCGCGATCACGAACGCGACGACCCGTCCGCGCATCTCGTTCGCCCTCGCCGCGACGACGTCCACCCTGGCCTCCCACCGTCGACGTCGTCGCGCGTCTCCCACTCGGCGAAGGCCGCCCGCACCCGCTCCTTCTGAGCGTCCGTCCATGGATAGCCGAAGGGGTTGGTGAACTTCCACGTCACCGTCCGGCCGCAGTTCGGGATGCGCACGCTCGTCGTCCGGAGCGACACCCCCGCGTGAGTGAGCCATCGCGCCTGGGACCGTGAGGCTCGCGACCCCGATGAAGGCCAACACGATTGCCGTGGCCCCCCTGCTATACGGTGGCCTTTCAGAGAAACATGCTCTCTCTCCTTCCTGTCGAACCGGACCGTGTCCTTGGACGGGGGGTCGCTCGTTGGGCCGGTCCCAGGCCGAGCCCTACCCGTGGCGTTCGAGCCAGGCCTGGACCGAGCGCGCGTACTCCCGGAAGCCGTCGAGGACCAGGGGGATGGCGGCGTGGACACGCGCGTCGTCGATGTCGGCGTAGTCGTGGACGAGGGCGTTCCGCAGCCCCGCGGCGGGGGCGAGGCGCTCCGCGAGCGCCGCCGGGAGCAGGCCAGCCCGG
>ML214198.1:719-3347 GCA_004366195.1 Actinomycetota bacterium | reverse complement strand
GCCGCGATCGTGATGCCGAGGTCGTCGGGCGCGTCGGCCGCGAACCCGTCGACGAACCGCAGGACGTCGGGGGCGTCGGCGAGCGGCCACACGACCGGTCCGCCGAGCACCATCGGACCGACCGGGTGGAGCCGGTACTCGAGCGCCGTGGCGATCCCGAAGTTGCCGCCACCGCCCCGGAGCCCCCAGAAGAGCTCGGGCTCGGTGCGCTCGTCCACGTGGAGGCGCTCGCCGTCCGCGGTCACGAGATCGACGGAGAGCAGGTTGTCGACGGTGAGGCCGTGCTTCCGCATCAGGTGCCCGAGCCCACCGCCCAACGTGAGCCCCGCGATCCCCGTGTGACTGATGATCCCGCCGGTGGTGGCGAGGCCCACCTGCTGCGTGGCTCGGTCGAGCTCCCCCCAGAGCACCCCGCCCGCGGCGCGCGCCGTCCTCGCCTCCGGGTCGACGCGGACCGCCTTCATGAGCGAGAGATCGATCATCACGCCCCCGTCGCAGACCGCGTGGCCCGCCACCGCATGGCCTCCTCCGCGGACCGACACGGGCAGCTGCCGCTCCCGCGCGAACCTCACCGCCTCGACCACGTCGTCGGCGCCCGCGCAGCGCGCGATCAACGCCGGACGCCGATCGATCGCGCCGTTCCAGATCCGCCTCGCCTCCTCGTATCCCTCCTCGCTCGGAGTCAACAGTGCGCCGCGGAAGCGAGCGCGCAGCTTCCCGAGGACGGCCCCGTCGATGACGTGTTCGTACGCGTGACTCATCCGCCGGCACCCTCCTCGTCCGCGGTCACGGCGCCGTCCGACAACGCCCGGTCGAGGAAGTCCCCGAGCCGCGTGGGCGTGGCGGAGCGGTCGCCGCCCTCGACGCCCTCGGAGGCGGCTCCGTCGTTCAAGGCGAGCTGCATGTCCACCAGGAGCGTCGCCACCTGCTCCGACATCCCCGCGCCGAGCAGCGCGCCCCGGGCTTCGTCGGGTGAGAGCTCGACGTACGGCAGGTCCGGCATGCCGAGCCGCGCCCCGATCGCCGCCGTCGCCTGAGCCATCGTGACGTCCTCGGGCCCGAGGAGGAGCTCCACCCGATGCCCGGTGAAGTCGCGTCGGCGCAGCCGCTCGGCCGCCTCCCGCGCGACGTCCTCCGTCGCGACCATCGGGAACCTCACGTCGGCCTTCACGGCGCTCCCGTTCGCCTTCCGCTCCCGGATCGTCGGGAGGGCGGCGAGGAGGTAGTCCATGTACGCCGCGGATCTCAGCACGAGCACGTTAGTGGTCTCGAGCTCTCCGAGGTCGCGCTCGAACCCGTGGAGCCCTCCCGGCGGGCCCGGCGCGTCGGCGCGAGCGGCGGCCACGGCGCTGAGCGCGACCACGTGGCCCACCCCCGTGTCGCGCAGCGCGTCGCGGATCGCGCGGCTCATCGCCGACCGGTTCTCGACGAAGGCGGGGTCGCTCAGATCCTCGGGGAGCAGGACGAGCGCCGCGAGCGCCCCGTCGAAGGACCTCCGCAGATCGTCGACGTTCCTCGCGTCGACGGTCACGACCTCGGCGCCTCGACGTCGGAGCGAGGACAGGTCCCTCCGGTGCTGGAGCACCCGAACCTCTTCTCCGGCCCGGAGCAGCAGGTCCGCGACCTTGCTCCCCACGTTCCCCGCCGCACCCATCACCGCGACGACCATGGCGCCCTCCCTTCCACGCTGATCGGCGACGAGGCTACCGGTCGACACGCGGCCGCGATAGTTCGGATCGCGAACTGGTGCGACCCTCGAACCCGTGTCATCCTGGACGCGTGCCGCAGCGCGACCAGTACTGTCCGGTCTACCGCTCGCTCGACCTGTTCGGGGACCGGTGGGGCCTGCTGGTGGTTCGGGAGATCCTCCGGGGCGTGACCCGCTTCAACGAGCTCGAACGCAGTCTCCCCGGGATCTCCAGGTCGACCCTGGCCCAGCGGCTCCGCCACCTGGAGAAGGAAGGCATCGTGGAGCGACGGACGTCCGAGGGCCGAGCCACCGAGTACCGAGCGACCGAGGCCGGCCACGACCTCGTCCACGTCATCAACGCGGTCGGTGACTGGGGCGTGCGCTGGCTGGTCCCCCAGGCACGGCCCTCCGAGATCAGCCCGGAGGGTCTGATGCAGTGGATCAGCCGCCACGTGATGCTCCACGAGCTACCGTCCCAACGGGTCGTGATCAGGTTCGAGGTGCGGGACCGGGGCCGCCGCTCCTTCTGGCTGGTCCTGCGGACCGGCGAGGTGTCGCTGTGCCCGGAGCATCCGGGGTTCCCCGAGGACCTGGTCGTCACCGCGAGCACCCCGAACCTGTACCGGCTGGTCGTCGGGCAGCGGAGCCTGGAGCTGTCGATGGCCGAGGGCAGCGTGCGCGTGGACGGACCGCCGGCGCTCGTCCGCTCGCTCCCGAGATGGTTCATCCTGCGCGCCTCCGGCCCCCCCATCGAGAGCGGCACTCCACGCTAGCGAGGTCGTCGAGCCGACGGCTGCCGATCTCGGACTCCCCGACGGAACGGCCACCGGAGCCGGGGAACCCAGCGCCTGCGCCCGCGGTCCGGTCTTCGAGCGGTCCGGGTACACGTTCGAGCACGTCCCAGCTCCGTACGGTGGGCGATGCGGAAGGCCGAGGGG
>ML214198.1:0-693 GCA_004366195.1 Actinomycetota bacterium | reverse complement strand
CGCGGCTGTGGCGGGCCGTCCTCGCCTACAGCCAGGACCGCGCGGTCACCGACGACGCCGTCGCCGAGGCGTTCGCCCAGTGCATCCGCCGCGGGGACGAGATCCGCGATTCCCGTTCGTGGGTCTGGACGACGGCGTTCCGCCTGGCGGCGGCCGGACTGAAGGACCGCGGTCGGCACGTCCCGCTCCTCGACGACCGGACGCACGTCGAGGACCCCGCCGAGGCCCTGCACCTGCTGGCCGCGCTCGGTCGGCTCCCGAGGAACCAACGCGCCGCGCTGGTCCTCCGCTTCTACGCCGGCTACGGCACCGACGAGATCGCCCGCATCCTCGGCTCGAGTCGCGCCACCGTGCGCGTGCACATCAGTCGGGGGCGTCGCAGGCTCCGAGAGCTCCTGGAGGGATGAGGATGGGTACGAGCACCGACCCCCGGTTCGAGGTCCTCGACGGGCTCCGGCCCTCCGACCTCAGGGCCGAGATCCGACGTCGGGTGGCGGCGCCCGTCCCGCGGCCCTCCCCGAGCGCGCCGTCGCCGTGGCGCCGCGTCCGCTCGGCGTCGGTCGCGCGCCTCCTGTTCGCCGCTGCCTCCGTCCTCGTCTGGGAGGCGTTCCGGGGCGAGGCGCGGAGGCGCCCGAGCGTCACGCCCACCGAGGATCCCTGGTCCTGGGCTCCCGAAGGCTGGACCGAGCTCCC
>SIRV01000223.1 GCA_004366195.1 Actinomycetota bacterium | reverse complement strand
CGGCGATGTGAGGGAGGAGACGAGGGACCGGACGAGCTCCCCGTAGCGCTCGGGGCCGGCGCGGCCGTCGCAGGGCGCGAGGCATCGGCCCATCTCGGCCAGGGCGCACGGTGGGAAGCGGGTGGACGCGCCCATCGGGCGCGTGCAGCGGCGGATGGGGAAGGCCTCCTCCAGCGCCTCCTTCGCGAGCTGGGCGGCGCGGGAGGACCCGAAGGGCCCGAGGAACGCCCCTCGCCCGGCGGGGGAGCGCACCACCTTGAGCCGCGGGTACGCCTCGGTGAGGTCGAGCTTCAGGTACGCGTACCGCCGCCAGGTCCTCCCGCGGCGGTTGTACCGCGGCTCGTGGTCCCGGATCAGGCGGGCCTCGAGGACGAGGGCCTCGAGCTCGCTCTGGCAGGGGATGCCCTCGACCGCGGCGGTCCGCTCGAGCAGCTCCTCGACCATCCGTCGAGCGTCGCCGTAGAAGTACGAGCGGACGCGGGCCCGCAGGTCCTTGGACTTACCGACGTACAGGACCCGCCCCTCGCGGTCCTTGAACAGGTACACGCCCGGCGCGTGGGGGAGGTCGTCGGCGAGGCGGATCTTGCCGAAGTTGGGGCGGCCCCGCGCGGCCACGGCGAGGTGGAGGTCGCCGAGGGTCCGGATGCCGAGGCGGCCGCCGAGCTCGAGCAGGCCGTGGAGGACCTCGGCGCACGCCTCGGCGTCGGCGAGCGCCCGGTGGGCGGGGCGGACGGCCGTGCGGAAGTACTCGGCGAGGGTGGGCAGGCGCACGTTCGGCACGTCCGGCCAGACGATCCGGCGGGCGAGGCGTGCGGTGCAGACGGGCGGCGGGGGCAGGGGCTCGTAGCCGTGGCGCTCCAGCGCGACGTTCAGGAACGAGAAGTCGAACCGGGCGTTGTGGGCCACGAACACGCACCCGCGGACGAACTCGACGAAGCTCGGCAGCACGGCCGCGAGGGGCGGCGCATCGGCCACCGCGAGGTCGTCGATGCCGGTGAGGTGGGTGATGAACGGCGGGATGGGGACGCCGGGGTTCACGAGCGTGTGGAAGGTCCGCAGGCGCTCGCCCCCGCGGTAGGCGACGGCCCCGATCTCGGTGATGCGGGAGTCCCTGGGGGAGCCCCCCGTGGTCTCCAGGTCGACCACGACGAACGTGACCTCGTGGAGGGGGATCCCCTCCTCGAGGGTGGGTTGGACCATCACCGTCTCGCGCTCCCCGGGGCCGCGGGGGCACGAGCCTACCGAACAGACGTTCGGTCGGTCAAGCCCCGCGGGTCAGGAGCCGGGGGCCCGATCTGCGGCGTGAGGGGTGTCCGCTCCCGCGAAGGGCGGCGGCTCGGCTGGCACGCCCTGGGGCGGCCCGGGGGTCCGGGTCGGCGCCGCGCCGACCTCTGCGGCGGCCGACGCGTTGGGCCGCGTCCCCTCGTCCCCCGCTCCGCAGGGATCCCGGCGGTCCCGGGGATCCTGCCGGTGGGCCTGGGAGGGCTCGGAGGCGACGGCCGCGACGGCCTGGCCCTTCTCGCACCCCGCGAGGCTCGGATCCCTCGCTACCTTCGAGACCTCGCGACCGTGATCGGCGGCCTCGGGGCGGTCCGACGGGGAGGGGAGCTCGAGCCCGAGACGGCTCGCGACGCCGGCCACGACGTCCTGGGCCCTCGGCGGCAGGGCTCCCGCCCAGGCCAGACCCCCGGTCAGGGTCAGCGCCGCGGCCAGCGCCAGGACCACCGCGCGGCGGCGGGTGACGGCGCGTCCGGCGGGCCGCGAGCCGCCCGACGCGCGCGCCGCTGCCACCATGGCCGCCACGTGCCGTTCGCGGAGGTCGTCGGGGACCTCCTCGAGCAGGCCCTCCCGGAGTTCCCGGACCAGCGCGGCGAGCCGCGCCGCCTCCCGACCCTCCGGGGTCTCACCGGCCAGGACCTGCTCGAGGAGCTGGGGGGTGAAGGGGTCCATCTCACCCCAGCTATCGTCGGCGCGCCTCATCCGGAAACGGCCTCCGGCTGGATCCGTCGAGCGAGGGCGGCGAGCGCCCGCCGCTGGAGGGTCTTCACCGCGCCCCGGCTCTTGCCGAGTGCGCGGGCGGTGTCCTCGACCGAGAGTCCCCCGAGGATCCGCAGGAGCACGACGTCCCGCTGGTCGGGGGTGAGGGACGCGAGCGCGTCCTTCGCCCACCGCGTCCCGAGCGCCGCCATCGCCTCCTCCACGACGTCGCCCACCGGCCCGGCCGGGACGAGCCGTCGGGGGTCCATCGCCGTCTCCCGTCGGCGCGCGGCCCGGCGGCGCGCGTCCGCCAGCCGGTGGTGGGCGATGGTGAAGACCCACGACCGGAAGGCCCGCTCGTCGCCCCGGAACCCGCGGATCCGCTCCACGACGGCGACGAAGACCTCGCCCGCGAGATCCTCGGGATCGGCGGCGCCCTGCCCCCGGAGGTAGCCGAGGACCCCCGGCGCGAGCTCCCGGTAGATCCGCGCCAGGGCGTCGGGGTCGCCCTCCCTGGCGGCGGCGAGGACGCGCTCGAACCCGTTCATGGGTTCAGTATCGGCCGGCGGGCCGCTCGGCTGGACGGCCGGGGGCCGTCACACGCCCCGGGGATAGAGGGCGTCC
Source organism: Actinomycetota bacterium (assembly GCA_004366195.1). Taxonomy (GTDB): domain Bacteria; phylum Actinomycetota; class UBA4738; order UBA4738; family HRBIN12; genus HRBIN12. Next base: position 4,714 of record SIRV01000223.1, on the reverse strand, counting down.
TCGGCGAGGAAGGCGAGGAGCTGGCCGATCGCGATGTGGCACTCCTGGATGTGGGAGGTCTCGAGGCTCGGGACGCGGATCGCCACGTCGGCGAGGGGGGCCAGGGCCCCGCCGTCCGCGCCCGTCAGGGCGACCGTCCGCAGGCTCCGCTCGCGCGCCGTCTCGACGGCCCGGATCACGTCGGGCGAGTTGCCGCTCGTCGAGATGCCGATCAGCACGTCCCCCGGCCTGCCCAGGGCCTCGACCTGGCGGGCGAAGACGCCCTCGAACCCGAAGTCGTTCGCGATGGCCGTGAGGATCGAGGTGTCGGTCGTGAGCGCCACCGCCGGGATCGCGGGACGGACGCGGTCGCGGGTCAGGGCGCTCACGAACTCCGCGGCGAGGTGCTGGCTGTCGGCGGCGCTGCCGCCGTTGCCGCACAGGAGCACCTTGCCCCCCGCCCGCAGCGCCTCCACGATGAGCTCGGCGGCCCGGGCGACGTCCTCGGCGCAGGCCTCGGCGGTCCGCCGGGCCGTCTCGGCCGTCGTCTCGAGGTAGTCGCGCACGCGCTCGACGCTCACGGGAGCGGCCTCCAGACGCGGTCCCCGACGCTCGCGCGCACGCCCTCGTGCGAGAAGCGGACCTCCGCCACGCGTCCTCCGTGCGCCTCCAGCGCGGCGGCGACCTCGGCCCTGCGCTCGGGCCGACAGGCCACCAGCAGGTACCCGCCTCCCCCGGCACCGCAGAGCTTCCCGCCGTCGGCCCCGGCCTCCCGGGCCACCGCGAGCAGCCCCTCGATGGGGGTGCCCTCGGTGATGTGGGGGTTCATCCGGCGCTTGTTCACGTAGGCCTCGTGCAGGAGGGGGCCCAGGGCGTCGAGGTCGCCCGACTCGATCACGTCGCGCAGCTCGTAGGCCATCTCGTGCAGGTGCTTCATGCCGACGATGGTCTCCTCCCGGCCCTCGTGGTAGAGGCGGATCTGGGCCTCGATCAGGCCGAGGTTCGTCCGCACGCCGCCCGTGTAGCACAGGAGCAGGCGCTCGCGGAGGCGCCGGAGCAGCTCGGGCCCGCAGCGGACGGGGGTCACCCGCACGCCGTCCGCGGAGAACTCGATGAGGTTGAACCCTCCCCAGGCCGCCGCGTACTGGTCCTGCCACCCGCCGGCGATGCCGAGGTCCTCGCGCTCGATCGCGTAGGCGGTCCGGGCGATCTCATCCCTCGTCATGGCGCGTCCCTGGAGGGCCGCGAGGGCGGCGACGACGGCCGTCACGAGCGCCGAGGACCCTCCGAGCCCGCTGCCGGGCGGGGCGTCGGAGGCGATGTCGAGCTCGAGCCCGGCGTCGAGCCCCATCCGTTCCACGGCGGCCTTCGGGAGGTCCATCACCCCGTCGTAGGTCGGGCCGTCGTCCAGGTGGTACTCCACGAGGTGGCCGAGGTCGAGGGAGCGGATCCGCACACCCCGGTCCTCGCGGGGGGTGAGCGTCACGTGGGCCGCGAGGTCGATGGTGGCCGAGAGCACGGCGCCGCCGTGCCGCTGGAAGTAGTGGGGGAAGTCGGTGCCGCCCCCCACGAAGCTGATCCGCAGGGGCGCGGCGGCGCGCACGATGGTCGGCGTCATGGGCGACGCCAGTATGGGGCCGGGGTCGCCGGACTGACCAACGGGCCCTCAGGCCACGTAGCGGATGAGCCTGCGACGCTGCTGCTCGGTGAGACCTCCCCAGACGCCGTAGCGCTCGCCGTTCTTGAGCGCCCAGGCCAGGCACATCTCGCGGATCCGGCAGACGGCGCAGTAGGCGAGCGCCGGACCGGCCTCCTCCTCGGAGGTGGGGAAGAACACGTCCGGATCGATCCCGTAGCAGGCGGCTTGGTCCTGCCACATGTCGGGCGGTGAGGGGTTCGGGGGCAGGGACTTCAGGTCGATGCCGATCGCGCGCTTCTCGTTCACGCAGCCACTCCTGTCTCGACCGGAACAGAGCGCCCTTCCCCGGCGGCCCCCGGACCGCGTGGAGAGGCACCCCGATCGTGGCACCGCCGCCGCCGGAAGTGAAGTCTTGAAAAGTTCGGCCGGTTGGGGTATCGAAGATGGCCCGCTCGCGAGGTCACGGTCGTCGGAGCAGGACGTCGCCGGCGGAGAGCTCGGCGGCGCGGGCCCCCCACCGCACGCGGACGAGGAGAGCCACGTCGTCGCCCCCCTCGACGTCCGCGCTGGTCACGACGCCGACCGTCTCGCCGCCGGCCTCCACCGGGGACCCGGGCTCCACCGGGCGGGCGGCGCGGAGCGCGAGGACCACCCGCGTCGGGTGCCCGCGACGGACCCTGGCCACGGACTCCTGCCCGAGGTAGCAGCCCTTGTCCGGGGCGATCGTGACGCCGTCGTCGAGGCCGCCCTCGGCGGGGAGGGAGTCCTCGTCGAGGTCGACCGGGAACCGGGGGATGCCGCTGCGGATGCGCCAGGCCTCGAGCGCCGCGGGCGAGACCGGCACGAGGTCGGGCTCCCCGGGGGCGACGAACCGCCAACGCCGGGGCGAGGGAACGCCGAGGAGCGGGGGCGGGGGCGTCTCCTCGAGGAGGACGTCGGAGGAGAGCACGTACGGCCCGAGCAGCTCGCCGATCGGACGGGGCTGGTCGCGCCGCTGCAGCACGAGGTACCCACCCTCCCGGCGGAGCACGTGGAGCTCGGCGCGGATCCGCCCCGTGGGGCCGAGCAGGAGCGAGGGGGTCGCCTCCCCGGGCCGGAGCACCCCCACGTCGGCCGTGAGCAGGTCCTGCAGGAAGCGCTCGGCATCGGCCCCGCGCACGGCGAGGGCGCGGAAGCCGCCGAGGGCGACGGCCCCCCGGCCCGCATCCAGCGCCGCCAGCTCCGCGCGGTCCACACCTGCGAGGATAGGCCGCGTGGACGTTCCCCGGATGCTCCTCGTGACCAACGATTACCCCCCTCGCCTCGGAGGGATCCAGCGGACGCTCGAGGCGCTGGTGCGGCGCATGCCCCCCGATCGCGTCGCCGTGCTCTGCCCCGCCTGGGACGGCGCGGCCGCCTACGACCAGCGTCAGCCCTATCGCGTCGTCCGTCAGCCCGAACGGTTCCTGTGGCCGACCCGTGAGGTCGCCCGGCGGGTGCGGGCGGTCGCCGAGGAGCACGGGGCCGAGGTCGTCCTGTTCGGCGCGGCGTACCCCCTCGCGCTCCTCGGCCCCGGCCTCGACCGGCTGGGGCTGCCGTACCTGGCCGCGGCGCACGGGTTCGAGTACTGGCTCTCGATCGCTCCGGGGACCCACGCGCTGATGCGTCGCGCGACGGGTCGAGCCGCCCGCGTCACGGTGCTCTGCAGCGCCTTCATCGCCCGGGTGGTGCGCACGGCCGTCCCGGACCCCGTTCCGGTCTCGGTCGTCTACCCGGGGGCGGACGTGACGACGTTCCGCCCGGATCTCCCGGTCGAGGACCTCCGGGTGCGCCACGGGCTCACCGACCGGCCGGTGGTGGTGTGCGTGAGCCGACTCGTGCCCCGCAAGGGCCAGGACGTGCTGATCCGGGCGATGTCCGAGGTCCGCCGTCGGGTCCCCGACGCCGTCCTCGTGATCGTGGGCGACGGCCCGTACCGACGGGCGCTGGAACGCATGGCGGACGAGCTCGCGCCCCCGGGCTCGGTCGTCTTCGCCGGGGCGGTCTCCGAGGAGGAGCTCCCCCGCTACTACCGGCTGGGCGACGTGTTCGCCATGCCCTGCCGCACCCGCCTCGGCGGCCTCGAGGTCGAGGGGTGGGGGAACGTGTTCATCGAGGCGGCGGCCTGCGGGCGGCCGGTGGTCGTGGGGGACTCCGGCGGGGCTCGCGAAGCCCTGGCGCCGGGCGAGACCGGGCTGCTCGTGGACGGGCGCCGGGTCCCGGAGGTCGCCGACGCCGTCGCCTCGCTCCTGGCGGACCCCGCCCTCGCCGAGCGCATGGGCCGCGCCGGTCGAGCGCGCGTCGGGCGAGCCTTCACCTGGGAGCGGGCGTCGGCGGAGCTCGCCCGGTACCTGCGCGCGGCCGTCCGCGCCTGAGGGGCGGCGCCTGGGTCGCCCTCCGCGTCCGGGGTACGCTCCGGGCGTGAGCACCGAGCCGCGATGCCCCGCCTGCGGGGCCCTGGTCGCCCCGGACGCCGAGTGGTGCGGGCAGTGCTTCCGATCCCTGCGCCCGGAGCCCGCGCCGCCTCCCTCCGGCCCACCGGTGGTGACCCGGTCGCGAGGGGGGCGCGCGCCTCGCGAGGGAGCCGGGCCCTGCTGGCGGTGCCCGGCCTGCGAGCACGAGAACCCCCTCGCCCTCGACGTCTGCGAGGTCTGCGGCACCCCCTTCGCCCGGCTGTTCGCCGAGCCGGCGCCGGGTCCGAGGATCGAGCCGGCGCGGGCCGTGGCGTGGTCGCTGCTCTGGCCGGGCCTCGGTCACTGGCGGGCCGGCCGGCGGGTCGACGGCTTCGCGCGCATGGTGCTCTTCGCCTGGACGCTCGGGACGGTGGTGGTGCTGCTCGCCTCGGGCTCCGGGCTCGGGCGGGCGAAGCCGGTCCTCGCCCTGTACGCGCTCGCGGCGGCGGCCACGTACGGCCTGTCGGCCCTCGACGCGCGTCGGGCCGCGGCGGGGGAGGGGCCCGTCGTCGGCTCGCGCGCGCTGCTGTGGGCCTCGGTGGCGCCCGTCGTGCTCTCGGTCGTGCTCGCGACGCGCCTGACGCTCCCCGTCGCCCGCGGCGGGCCGCATCGGCCCGGTATGCCG
>SIRV01000222.1 GCA_004366195.1 Actinomycetota bacterium | reverse complement strand
GAGGCGGGATCGGCCACGAGGTCGGCCTTGGTCCCGACGACGAGCTGCGGCCGGGTCGCCAGGGCGGGGTCGTACGCCTCGAGCTCGGCGCGGACCGTCCGCAGGTCGGCCGCGGGGTCGGGCGAGGAGAGGTCCACCACGATCACGAGGGCGCGGCAGCGGCTCACGTGCCGCAGGAAGCGGTGGCCGAGACCGCGGCCCTCGTGCGCGCCCTCGATCAGCCCCGGCACGTCGGCCACGACGATCCGTCCGTCGATCTCGGCCACGCCGAGGTTTGGGCTGAGGGTGGTGAAGGGGTAGGGGGCGATCTTCGGCCTCGCCGCCGTGAGGCGGGAAAGGAGGGTGGACTTCCCGGCGTTCGGCATGCCCACGAGGCCGACGTCGGCCACCAGTCGGAGCTCCACGAACAGGCGGCGCTCCTCCCCCGGCTCCCCCGCCTCGGCGGTACGGGGGACGCGGTTGCGGGGGCCGGCGAGGGAGGCGTTGCCCCGGCCTCCTCGGCCTCCCCGGGCGACGACCGCTCGGGCGCCGGCCCCGACCAGGTCGGCGAGGAGGCCGTGCTCGTCCTCCACGCGGGTGCCGTCCGGTACGCGCACGACGAGGTCGGCGCCGTCGGCGCCCGTCCGGTTCCGCGGCCCGCCGGGGCGCCCGTCCTGCGCGCGCAGGTGCGGGTGGTCGGCCAGGAACGAGAGGTCGTGGACGCCGGGACCCACCTCGACCACCACGTCGCCGCCCCGGCCCCCGTCGCCACCGTCCGGACCACCCCGGGGCCGGTACGGCTCGCGCAGGATCGAGACGGCCCCGTCGCCCCCGCGGCCGCCCCGCACGAACACCGTCACCTCATCGACGAACGCCACGGCCCGATGCTCCCAGACCCGCGTAGGAGATGATGGAGCCATGCTGGGATCGGTGCGGGTGTGGGCGGTCGAGCTCGGCCTCGGCCCGCCCGTCGAGCGGGAGGGCATCCTCGCCCTCGAGGCGGACGCGCTCCGGTTCGAGCCGAGCGAACCCGGCCCGGCGATCGCCCTGCCGCTCGTCGAGATCGTGCGGGTGCGCCGCCTCCGGGGCTCCCCCGTCCTCATGGTCGTGTCCCGTCGCGGGGACGAGCGCCGGCGGACGGCCTTCTACTTCGTCCCGCCGCCGCCCCTGCCCGGCGTCGAGGAGGAGGCGCAGCGCCTGGCGATCCCCTTCCGGAGCCCCCGTCGGCGGGCCCGGCGGCGCAACGTGACGTACCTCGGCTTCATGAACCGGGAGAAGAAGGAGCTCCTCGTAGCTTGGGAGCGCGGGGTGCGGGAAGCGGTGGCGGCCGCCCGGCGCGGCTAGGCGGAGGGGGCCGGCACGACCACCGCGTACCGGCGGCCGCGCGAGGAGCGGAAGGCCACCTCGCCGTCCACCAGGGCGAACAGCGTGTCGTCGCCGCCGCGGCCGACCCCCGGGCCCGGGTGGATCCGGGTGCCCCGCTGGCGCACGATGATGGAGCCCGCCGTCACGCGCTCGCCGGCGAACGCCTTCACGCCGAGCCGCTTGGACTCGGAGTCACGACCGTTGCGGGAGGACCCGCCGCCCTTCTTGTGTGCCATCGCGCTCCCGAGGGTACCAAACCACCGCGCGGCTACGGGGTCGAGCTCGCCTCCGCCTCGGCGGGCTCCGTCGGCGCCTCCGCCTCCGCGGAGGGCTCCTCGGTCGCCCCGGCCTTGCCCCGCCGAGCCCCGAGGCTCACGTCCTCGATCCGCACCAGCGTGAGGAGCTGGCGGTGCCCGGCCCGCCGCGCGTAGCCGGTCTTGTTCTTGTACTTGAAGATCCTGACCTTGTCGCCCTTGCGCTCGCCGAGCAGCGTCGCCGTCACCACGGCCCGCTCGAGCTCCTTGCCGACGTGCGTGCGTCCCTCGTCGTCCACGACGAGCAGCGGCCGGAACGTGAGGGTCTCCTCCGCCCCGCGGAGGTACTCGACCTCGAGCACGTCGCCGGGCTGCACCCGGTGCTGCTTGCCGCCCGTCTTGATGACCGCGTACATCCCTTCCTCCTCCCGTCCGTCGCCCGCGGGCGCGCGGCCGTCACTTCGCGTCGTAGGTCAGGAGCACCCCCCGCCCCTCGCAGGTCGGGCAGGTCTCCGAGAAGGCCTCCAAGAGTCCACCAGACACGCGCTTGCGCGTCACCTCGAGGAGCCCGAGGGGGCTGATGTCGAAGACCTGGCTCCTCGACTTGTCCTGCGCGAGCGCCTCCCGCAGGGTCTCGATCACCTTCTTCTTGTTCTGCTCGAGCAGCATGTCGATGAAGTCGATCACGATCATGCCGCCGATGTCCCGCAGCCGGAGCTGCCGGGCGATCTCCCGGGCGGCCTCCAGGTTCGTGTTGACGACCGTCTCCTCGAGGTTCGTCTTCCCCACCGACTTCCCGGTGTTCACATCGATGACCGTCAGGGCCTCCGTGCGGTCGATGACGATGTAGCCGCCGGAGGGCAGCCACACCTTGCGGTCCAGGCCCTTATGGATCTGCTCCACGATGTGGTACTCCTCGAAGACCGGGAGCGGCCCCTCGTGGAGGCGCACCTTCGGCAGGAGGTCGGGGTCGGCCTGGCGCAGGTACTCGGTGACGATCTCGTACACGCGCGGAGAGTCGGTGACGAGCTCGCGGAACTCCTCGTCGGTGAAGAGGTCCCGCACCACCCGCACGGTGAGCTCCGGCTCCTCGTAGAGGACGGCGGGCGCCTTGGCCTTCTTCGCTCGCCTCTCGATCTGCGCCCACTCCTCGAGCAGCCGGTTGAGGTCGGCGACGAGCTGCTCCTCGCTCGCGCCCTCGGCGGCGGTGCGGACGATGAGTCCGTGCCCCTCGGGCCGGATCTTCTTGTAGATCGCCTTGAGGCGCTTGCGCTCCTCCTCCGGGAGACGGCGGCTGATGCCGGTCACCTCGGCGTTCGGCACGAGCACCAGGTACCGGCCGGGGAGCGAGATCTGCGCGGTGAGCCGCGCCCCCTTGCCGCCGATCGGGTCCTTCGTCACTTGGACGATGACCGATTGCCCGGGACGCAGGACCTTCTCGATCCGTGGGGGCGAGCCCTCCAGGTCCTCCGGTGAGTAGTTGACCTCGCCGGCGTACAGGACGGCGTTCCGCCCGCGGCCGATGTCGATGAAGGCCGCCTCCATCCCCGGCAGGACGTTCTGCACGCGACCGAGGTAGACGTTGCCCACCATCGAGCGCGCGCCGATCCGGGTGACGTAGTGCTGGACGAGCTCGCGCCCCTCCAGCACCGCGATCTGGTCCCGCTCGCCGTGCTCGGTGATGACCATGACCTTGTCGGTCACGCGCGGCACGACGGGCAGCGGCTCGCGACGTCGGCGGGTGGTGGTCCGCCCGGCGCGCATCGCACGGCGCCGCAGGCGGGTCGAGACCGTCTCGGGCTCCGTCGCAGCCGCGTCCGTCGCCGGCGCGACCGCCGAGGGCGGCTCGGGGGCCTCCTCGCCCGCGGCCGGCGCCTTCTT
>SIRV01000221.1 GCA_004366195.1 Actinomycetota bacterium | reverse complement strand
CGCTCTCTGTGCCATCGTCGCGACCTCCTTGCCCGTGCTGATCGCGTTCCTCGATCGTCACGGTAGGGGTTGAGAGCGGACGCGTGTATCGGTCGCGCAACCGTATCCCGCCCCGCGCGCACCCGATATATCGGTCGGGCCCGGGACCGGGGAAGCGTGGGGTCTCAGCCCTAGGGCCCCGGCCGTCCACCCCGGAGGCGCCTAGGGTCACGACCCTAGGGTCCTCCCCGGTCAGCGATCCTGCCGTACCTCGCCGCGGCTCGTCGCCGCGGCGAGGACGGGTCGGGGGAAGCGCCCGGTCCATCCTGCTCGGAACGGTAGGACGCGGCGCGGACCGCGCCACGGGCCCCTCGGGTCGGTCCGAGCGGGTCCTTCGTCCGCGCGGTGGCCCAGGGAGCCCTCCGGCCGAAGACCGAGCGGGGTCCGGTCCGTGAGCGCTCCGTCGGGCGTCGAACCGGGGCGGCCGCGGTCGGGACCCCGAAGGACCCCCCGGTCCCGGGACCTCCGACTGGTTCGGCGGAGCCGTGGGCCTCCCTATGCTGCGCGTGGAAGTTGCTATGAGGATTGGCAAAATCGGACGACGCGAGGGGGATTTGAGCGAGCCCACGTGGGGCGGGACCCCCCGCTCGGACGAGGGGCCACGGTGAAGGAGGGAGGTGACGGACGAGGTGCGCATCAGAGCGAGACCGATGGCGGCGGCGACGGTGCTCGCCCTCGTGGGCCTCGGGCTCGTCGGCATGGGTGGCGTCGCCTGGGCCGATCCGCCGCCGGGCCAGGTCGGGCAGCAGGGGCCGACGCCGCCGAAGCTCGGCGACCCGGTGAAGTACCAGAGCGAGGTGCAGTGGATCGTGATCGCGGTCACCTCGCCGCCGGCGAGCGGGACGTTCACGATCACGAACCCGGAGACGGGTCAGACCACGGCGCCGATCCCGTTCGATGTGAACGCGACCAGCCTGCGGACGGCGCTCGGGGCGATCGTGCCGGGTGGCGCGGCGTCGCTGTTCGTCGCCGGCGGCCCGATCAGTCTGGACTACGACGCGGACGGCGTGCTGATCGGCGAGTGGTACTTCCGGGTCCAGTGGGTCGGTGCCCAGAAGGGCCTCGACAAGCCGCTCCTGCAGGTGGCCTCCCAGCCCACCGGGGCGACGGTGTCGGTGGAGCCCTACCGCGACGGCGCGACCTACGGTGATCGGCTCCAGCCCCACGGCGGGTACTCGGCGGTCACCGACTTCTGCCTGCAGTGCCACAAGGTCCACGACGCCGAGGAGTACGCGCTGCTCGCGCAGGCGAGCGTGACGGCGACGTGCCGGACGTGCCACAGCCTCTTCGGCCAGGCTCCGACGGGGGCCCGCGACCCGGGCTTCCCCACGGCCGAGGCGCCGACCTCGATGCGCTCGGCGTACGAGATCGCGAACCCTGCCGGTGCGCACGCGATCGGCGCGACCAACATCCCTATGGGGAGCCCGGCCGCCGGGCCGATCACGCAGCTCGGCTGGGCGTACGGCGGGTGGAACCCCACGAGCTGGGTGGCCAACCGTCAGGCCGCGGGGGCGGGGACGGCGACGGACCTCTCCGGCGGCCTGTACTGCGGCAGCTGCCACACCCCCCACGGTGACTTCGGGCGCCTGATCAACAGCCCGAACGGCGGGGCCGACACGACGGCGGACGGCGACCCCGACGTGGACGCGTGGGCGAACGACACCGCGATCTACCTGGGGACCGTCATCCGGTACCTGTGGTACGACACGGCGGAGAAGGTGTGGAAGGCCTGCACGGCGCAGAACGGGGGCGGCACCTGCACCTACCTGCTGGCCACCGACACCGAGGGCGAGGACGCGTACCTGTACGGGTACAAGCTCCTGTCGGCGCACCCGAACCACTCGTGGGAGAAGCCGGTGAGGAGCTGGGGCGTGGACTACCGCAACCGCGACCAGGTGCGCTGGTGCGGCCGGTGCCACGACATGGCGGTGCCCTCCGAGTTCGGCGGCACCTACCACAACCACCCCACGTCGTGCACAGCGTGCCACGGGAACCCGAGGGACGCGACGTCGAACGACTTCCCGCACACCTCCACGTTCGACCGGCTCCTCGGGGACTACCCGGACCTGCTGTGCATCAACTGCCACAGCGCGGGCAGCCTGCCGTGAGTTGAGGAGGTCTCAGGAGGCGGACCCAGAGGATCAGGGACGCGAGGGGCCCGCGGGGGACCGCGGGCCCCTCGGCTATGCTGGCCCCCGGTGATCGAGCCTCCCGCGACCGACCGGTTCCTCCGCGCCTGCCGCCGCGAGCCCGTGGACCGCACCCCCGTGTGGTTCATGCGCCAGGCCGGTCGGTACCTCCCCGAGTACCGGCGGGCCCGGGGCGACCTCGACATCCTGGAGACCTGCCGGCATCCCGAGGTCGTCGTCGAGCTCACCCTCCAGCCGCTGCGGCGGATGCCCCTCGACGCCGCGATCGTCTTCAGCGACATCATGGTGCCGCTCCGAGCGATCGGGCTGCCGGTCCGGGTCGCCCCGGGGACGGGGCCCGTCCTGGAGGAGCCGATCCGCTCCGAGGCCGACGTCCTTCGCCTCCGCCCACTCGAGCCCGAGGCCGACGAGCCGGAGCTGCTCGAGGCCATCCGGCTGCTGCGGGGGGAGCTCTCCGTGCCCCTGATCGGCTTCTCGGGCGCCCCCTTCACCCTCGCCTCGTACCTGGTCGAAGGCAGCCCCTCCCGGGACCACGCCCGCACGAAGGCCCTCCTGCACGGCGCGCCGGACGTGTGGGCGGGGCTGATGGAGCGCCTGGCCACGCTCTGCGTCGCCCACCTCCGGGCCCAGGTCGAGGCGGGGGCCCAGGCGGTCCAGCTCTTCGACTCCTGGGTGGGCGCGCTCGACCCCGAGGACTACGAGCGAGCGGTCCTCCCCTACTCCCGGGAGGTGTTCCGCGGCATCGCCGACCTCGGCGTCCCCGCGATCCACTTCGGGGTGGGGACCGGCGAGCTCCTCAGCCTCATGGCCCGGGCCGGCGGGGACGTCATCGGCGTGGACTGGCGGGTCCCCCTGGACGTCGCCTGGGAGCGCGTCGGGAGCGACCGCGGCGTCCAGGGGAACCTCGACCCGGCGGTGTGCCTCGCCACCTGGGAGGCCGTGCGCGAGAAGGCCCTCGGTGTGCTCCGGCGCGCCGGGGGGCGTCCCGGGCATGTCTTCAACCTGGGGCACGGGGTGCTCCCGCAGACGTCGCCCGAGACGCTGGCCCGCCTCGTGGATCTCGTCCACGAGGCCACCGAGCGGCCGTCCGGCTGAGGCGCGGTCGTTCCTGGCTCCGGGCGCTAGGCTTGGCGGACGTCCCGACGACGGAGCGCAGCGATGGGCGAGACGGTCTACACCCTGTATCCGGTGTTCAAGATGACGGAGCACGGTCGGCGGCGCCTGGAGGCGATGGAGGACGCCGCGGTCGCCGAGGAGGTCGAGGGCCTGTTCGCGTCCCTCGGCGAGGTCACCGTGCGGGGGACGTACTCCACCCTCGGCTTCCGCGCCGACGCCGAGGTCATGCTCTGGCTCGTCGGCCCGAACCCCGAGAGCCTGCAGGAGGCCCTGGTCTCCTTCCGTCGCACGGCGCTCGGTGGGGCGCTCGCGCTCGCCTGGTCGTTCATGGGCGTGGTGAAGCCCGCCGAGTTCACCCCGGATCACCAGCCGGCGTTCGTGCGTGGCGAGCCGCCGCGGCGCTACCTCAACGTGTACCCCTTCGTGCGCTCGCCGGAGTGGTACCTCCTGCCGCGCGAGCAGCGTGCGGAGCTCCTGCGCGAGCACGGCGAGGTCGGCCGCCGCTACCCCGACGTCCTCGCCAACACGACGAGCGGGTTCGGGCTCGGCGACTGGGAGTGGATCCTCGCCTTCGAGGCGGACGAGCTCGACCGCATCGTGGACTGCATCCGGGCCCTCCGGGAGACGCAGGCTCGGCGCTTCGTGAAGGAGGAGGTCCCCTTCGTCACCGGCGTCCGCAAGGACCTGCGCGGGATCCTCGCCGACCTCTGCTGAACCGGCCGCCGCTCAGAGCCTGCCGCTCGTGTGGTAGTGGCACTGGATGCATTCCTTGCCCTTGCCGTGGTTCGTCCCCCGCTCGGGGTGGCAGGTGAGGCAGAAGGTCTGGATCTTCTGCCAGTCGTTCGCGACCGCCTGGTCGGCCTGCCAGCCGGTCATCGTGCCGATGCGGCCGTCGACGGGACTCACGATGCGCTCGCGGAGCATGAAGGCGTTGGACGAACCGTGGAAGTCGTGGCACGCGGTGCAGGCGAGCGGGTTCACGGCGCCACCGCCGTGCTCCGAGCTCCTGGAGTTCCAGTCCGCCAGCGTGAACTTGTCGTGGGGGGTGGCGTTGCCGACGTTGTTCGGCCCGGTATCGTTCACGAGGCGGATCGTGTACGGGACCCAGGTCCCCGCCACGATCGGCTCGGTCGTGGTGGGGCTGATGTGGCACTTCACGCAGAACGCCGTGATCGTGCCGCGGTTCATGTTCGGGTCTTGCCAGGTGACGAGGAACTTCTGACCGACGTTCGCCGGGTCCACGATCTTGCTCGTCTCCGGGCCGGCCACGGCGTCGGCGAGGTGCGCGTTGTGGCAGGACACGCACTCCACCCGGCGGTCGCCCCCGGGCTGGTCGGCTTCGGCGATGGGGTGGTGGAAGATCCGGACCCCATTCGCGTCCTGGACGTAGTCGTTGGGGGTGACGGTGAAGGCCCCGTAGGGGTTGCTGCCGCCGGAGGTGTTCGGGTTGGCCTGCGTGTGGCAGCCGTAGCACAGTGCCTCCTCCTTCTGCCCGCTCAGCGTGAGGCGGCGCTGGTCGGAGGCGTGCTGCTCATGGCAGGCCAAGCACTTGATCCGGCTGCTCGCGCCCGTGGCGCCCGGCGGAGGGTACGGCACGTCGGGGTCGGTGTTGTGGGCGCTTGCCTCGAACGCGGTGTGGTCGCCGAACGGCGCCGGGTAGGTCGAGGTCGTTCCGTGGCACGCGTAGCAGAAGGCGTTCCCGATGGGGCTCGCGGCCGTCGAGTACGTGTAGGCCTTCGTACCGTCGGGATCGTACGAGACGCCGTCCCAGACCCGGAGCAGCTTCGTGTACTCGGTCCGCAGCCGGTGCGGCGTGTGGCAGTCCCCGCAGACGAGCGAGATCCCGTCGCGCGGGGCCGGCACCGGGTGGTAGGAGGCCTTCGTCGAGCTGCCGATCTGGCTCTCGCCGAAGTCGCCGCGGATGTCGGTGGTTGCGCCGATCCCATCGTGGCACTGGTAGCAGGTCTCCTTCTCCGTCGGGTACGGATGGAGGTTGGGCCCCGGCGCCGTGTGGGTCTGGTGGCAGTAGCCGCACAGCTGCGTCTGGGGCGAGTAGCCCCCGTGGGGCTCGGTCACGCCGTTCGCGCCGTACGTGGAGAGGCTGGTGAGCGGGACCTGCACGGTCCGAGTGGCTACGTCCACGACGGCGCCGCGGAGGCTCACCCAGCCGGACCCCGTCCAGCGCTGCGCCCACGTCGTGTCGGCCGGGTAGTTGCGGGGCAGCGGGTGGTCCTTCGGCGCCACGAGCCCGAGGGTGAGCGTGGCCGGGACCCGGAAGGTCAGCCCCGAGGGCTCGATCGAGAAGCTGCGGGCTACCGGGACCCGGTTGATGCCGGCGGGCGGCGGGGTCTCGAGCTGGTCCACGGTGAACCGCACGGGCTCAGTGAGGGCGCCCGCAGGGATGTCGAGCCGCATCGTGGCGGTCGTCGGCTCGAGCACCCCGCCCTCGGGCCCCACGACCGCTGTGAAGAACACGTTGTCGCTGGAGGCGGGGTCGCACGGCGCGCTCGCGCGCCCCTTCAGGTCCACGACGCTCACCCGGTACCAGTAGATGCCCCGCTCGGGCGGCGCGTCTCGGAAGCGCTCGATGCCGTAGGCCGTGGTGCCGACGAGGGCGAAGGGCCCGTCCGGCGCGGGGGCTCGCTCGATCCGGTAGGAGACCGCCTCCGGGACGGGGGAGGGATCCCAGGTGAGGAGGTTCTCCTCCGTCTCGGCCGTCACCGCGAGGCCGGTCGGCGGCGGGGGCGCCTTCTTCGAGGCCCGCAGGCTCGCGCGGGGATGCTCCCGAGTGCCCGAGACGGTGATCGGGACCGTGGTCCGCGCCTCGCCCGCCACCACCGCGAGCCGGTACTCGCCATCGGGCACCGCACGCCCGTCGTCGCGACGCGCCCGCCACTCGAACGCGTACGTGCGCTCCACCCGGACGGCCGTGCTGAAGATCAGGCGCTCGGGGCGCGAGCTGGGACGGATCACGAACCGTACTACGGTCGGCACGTACGCCGTCACGAGCACCTGCGCCCACCGGTGCTGGGCGGGTGATACCTCGGTGGCGAGGGGCGTCACGTCGAGCTGTGGTGGGGCCGCGAGGGGCGCGATGGCCCCGAGCCACGACCCGCCAAGGCCCAGGCCCGAGAGCGCGACCCAGACCGTCCACCGTCGCAGGAGCATCTCGGCTCCAGCGTAGGGTCGTCCGTCCGGGCGACCCTACGGCCTAAGGGCCCCAGTCCGCGGGGTCGGTCGGCCTCGAGCCCGGCATGCCGCGTGGCATGATGGCTCGGACCGTGGATCCCTTCGTCGAGGCGCTGCGCTCCTGGGACGGTGAGGAGGCGGTCGTGCGCTTCGACGCCGGCACCGGGACCTGGATGTTCGTCTGCGTCCACTCCACCGTCCTCGGGCCGGCCGCCGGCGGCACCCGGATGAAGGTCTACGCGGATCCCGCCGACGCGCTCCGCGACGGCCTGCGCCTCGCGGCCGCGATGACCAGCAAGAACGCGATCGCCGGGCTGCCCCTCGGCGGAGGCAAGGCGGTCCTCGCGGTGCCCGAGACGCCGACCGGCGAGCGCCGGCGCGAGCTGCTCCTCCGCTACGGCGAGCTGGTCGAGGCCCTGGGGGGCACGTACGTGACCGCCTGCGACATGAACACCTCCGAGCGCGACATGGACGTCGTGGCCGAGCGGACCCGCCACGTGATGGGTCGGAGCGTCGAGGGCGGAGGGTCGGGGTCCTCGGCTCCCTCGACCGCCGTGGGGGTGTTCCACGGGATCCGAGCCGCCCTCCGGCACGCGTTCGGCTCGGACGCGCTCGCCGGCCGCCGCGTGGTCGTGCAGGGCGTGGGGGCCGTGGGGAGCGCGCTCGCCCGCCTGCTCGCCGAGGCCGGGGCCGAGCTCGTCGTCTCCGACGTCGTGCCGGACCGTGCGCAGACGATCGCCCGGGAGCTCGGCGCCGCGGTCGTCCCGGCCGAGGAGGCGCTCGCCATCCCCTGCGACGTGCTCTCACCCTGCGCCACCGGCGGCGTGCTGAACCGCGAGACGATCCCTCGCCTCCGGTGCCGGATCGTGGCGGGGGCGGCGAACAACCAGCTCGGCGAGCCCGCGGACGCCGAGCGCCTGGCCGAGCGCGGGATCCTCTACGCCCCCGACTACGTCGTGAACGCCGGCGGGATCATCCACCTCGCCTCCCTCGAGCTCCTCGGCGAGGACGAGGCGACGCGCGACGGGCGTCTGCGCGGCATCGGCGACACGCTCGCCGAGTGCTTCCGCCGCGCCGAGGCCGAGGGCATCTCGCCGGGCGCCGCCGCCGAGCGGATGGTGGCCGAGCGCCTCGCGGCGGGCCGCGGCTGAGCGCGGCCCGCGCCGCTGGCCCCTCGCCGGTCCGTGTCACTGGGGCGACGACCGGACGGGCTGCCCCCGCCGATCCCCGTCAACCTCCTGACGGCTTCGACCGCGGACGATGCGGACAAGGGGTTGACGGGTGCCGGGGGGTCGACCCC
>ML214197.1:2680-4176 GCA_004366195.1 Actinomycetota bacterium | reverse complement strand
GGCGAAGATCCCGACCAGGATCGCCGCGTCGATGAGGGTGATCGTCCCCTTGATCGGCAGCGTGAGCGAGTACACGGTGGCGAGGGCGAGGAACGACACCTCCACCGCGTGGGAGCGCTCCAGCTGGACGTCGGTGATCCGCTCGCCGAGCCGGCGCCGCGAGCGCAGGTACGCGATGAGCACCACGAGCGACCATCCGATCCCGATCAGGAGGCGGTTCGCGCCGGTCATGTTGGCGAGCGCGAGGGAGCACGCGTCCTCGCCGGATGTCGCCGGAGGATGACAGGCGGGGCCGAAGGCCTGGACCGCGTCGCCCCCCTTCCAGGCGAAGACCATGTCGACCGCGTACTCGGGCAGGACGGCGATGAAGGCGAGGACGGCGATGGCGAGGCCGGCCGAGATGTCGAGCTGGGCGACCTCCGCCGCCCACGACAGGAGGAAGGCGGCGCCGACGATGGCCGAGCCGAGGATCAGGGCCTCCTCGGGGTGGGGGAGCTCGGGGTGGAGGAAGCGGAGGAGCAGCCCGGGGACGGTGACGCCGATCGCGAGCCCGACGCCGAGCCCTTGCCGCCCCGGGTGGACGTCCCGCAGCTCCTCGCGGAGGGTGGTCACGGTCGCACGCTAGCAGAGGGGCGATCCCGGCTCAGCCGCCGAGGAGGGGGGCGTTCGGGCTCGGCGGGATCGAGCTCTTGCGCAGGAGCCCGTCGTCCCGCAGGTCGGCCGCGATGGCTTGCAGCGCAGCCTGATCGAGGTTCACGACGGAGGTCCCACCCGCCATGCCGGTGCCGCCCGGGAGGACGACGTTCGTCACCTTCTTCGGGTTCAGCGTGGAGGCCGTGAAGGCGAGTCGCAGGATCTCGTCGAGGGGGACGTCCGTCCGCATGTTCCGAAGCCCCGCCCCGACCCAGTCGAGCAGCCGACTCGGGTCCTCCGCGAACTCCCTGCGGAACTGCGCGAGGGCCGAGACGAGCAGGAGCCCCTGGTTCTCCGAGCGGCCGAAGTCGCCGGTGGGCAGGGCGTGCCGCGCCCGGGCGAAGGCGAGCGCGTCCCTGCCGGAGAGCGTCCGCCGCCCCGCCGGGATCTCGGCGCGGGCGTAGGAGTCGTAGACGTCGAACGGCACGTCGACGATGAGCCCCCCGATGTCGTCGATCATCGCGCGGAAGCCGTCGAACCAGGTGAGGGCCCAGTAGTCGATCGTGACGCCCATGAGCTGCTCGACGGTCGCCACGACGCGCTCCGGCCCGCCCGCCGTCATCGCCGCGTTGATCTTGTTCGTGCCGTAGCCGGGGATCGAGACCCAGGAGTCCCGGGGGAACCCGACGATCGTCGCCCGGTGCTTCGCGGGGTTGATGGCGATGAGGTGGATGGAGTCGGCGCGCTCGCCGGTGATGTCGGCGATGGGCCGGTCGTCGCTGCCGCGGGCGAGGATGAAGCCGGGCTCGGGGCCGTCGAGCGCGGGCGCGCGATCGGCGCGCGCCGGGTCGAGCTCCAGCACG
>ML214197.1:0-2670 GCA_004366195.1 Actinomycetota bacterium | reverse complement strand
TCGCTCCGCCCATCCATCGTCGGCTCAGGTGGCGCTGGGGGTCGGGGAGGAGGGCGGCCGCGCCTCGCGGTCGGCGCGCTCGACGTCGAAGGCGGTGATGCGCCAGTCGCCGGGCTCGCCGAAGAACAGCTGGCCGATGCTGAGGATCCTGGTGTAGGTGCCGTCGGTGCGGGCGCCCGTGGCCGAGAAGGAGAACGAGGCCACCGCCGACACCGGCTTCCCGTCGGGGTCGAACAGGACCTCGAACCCGACCGTCCCGCGCTTCGGCGTCACCTCCTCGAAGACGTCGCCGGCGGCCGCCCCGAGGGTCAGGGTGTCCACGCTCTGCTCCGCGACCGGGCGGGCGTCCTCGGAGAAGCGCGCCCACACCGCGTCGTAGTCGCCGTCCCGCCAGGCGCCCGGGTCGAGGAACGCGGTCGTGAACAGGTCGTCGAGCACGGAGGTCAGCTCCTCGGCCACCGCCTCGGCCTCCTTCGCGAGGGCCTTCGCGTCGGCGCCCTCGGCCGTCGGGACGGCGCGGGCCTTGCGCACGACGAAGTCGAACGGAGGCGCCGCCTCGGAGCCCCCGCCGCCGATGATGGGCAGCCCGCCCCCGCCCCCGCCCCGGGCGAGCAGGACGACGAGGCCGACCCCGGCGAGCACCAAGGCGACGGGGATGACGAGGAGGCTGAGGGGCTTGCGGCGGCGGGCGCGCTCGGCACGCGCGGCCCGGACGGGGGGCTGGGTTCGCGTGTCGCTCAAGGCGCCGAGAGGGTACCGGGCGCGCGGAGCCGCTACAACCACCGTCGTCGCCGGCGGATGTCGCACCCGTCGCGACGGGGTAGAAAGGGGGGATGCGTGGGAGCCCTCTCCCGGCCCTCGTGCTGGCGGCGGTGCTCGCGGCCGGCGCCCTCACGCCGCTGCTGGCGCGCCGGCTCGGGCGGTCCGTCGGCTACGTGCTGACGGCCGTTTACCTCGCCGCTGGGTCCGCGCTGCTGCTCGCCCTGCCAGCGATCCTCGCCGGGCGGAGCGTCGTCTCCTCCGCGCCGTGGGTCCCCGGGCTCGGGTTGCGCTTCTCGCTCGTGCTCGACGGGCTCTCCCTGGTCTTCAGCGTGATCGTGTTGGGCGTCGGTGCGGTCGTGATGGCGTACACGCCTCGCTACCTCGGGGCGCACGGCGACCACGGGGCGCTGCTCGGTCTGCTCACCGCGTTCGCGGGGGCGATGCTGGGGCTGGTGCTCGCCGGGGACGTCTTCCTCCTGTTCGCCTTCTGGGAGCTCACCGGCTTCATCTCGTTCCTGTTGATCGGCGGCAAGGGGGACGACGCCTCGCGCTCGGCCGCGGTCCGTGCGCTGCTCGTGACCGCCGGGGGCGGGCTCGCGTTGTTCGCCGGACTGGTGCTGATGACGGTGGCGAGCGGCACACCGGACCTCGGCGCGATCCTCGCGGATCCGGGGCGGGTCTCGGCCGGAGGGGTGGGGGCGGCCGTGTCGGCGCTGGTGCTCATCGGGGCTTTCACGAAGTCGGCCCAGGTTCCGTTCCACTTCTGGTTGCCGGGCGCCATGGTGGCGCCGACCCCGGTCAGCACCTACCTGCATGCGGCCACCATGGTCAAGGCGGGGGTCTACCTGCTCGCCCGTCTGTCCCCGCTGTTCGCCGGCCGCTCGCCGTGGTCGCTGGTCATCATCCTGACGGGGCTCGCGACGGCGGTCTTCGGCGCAGCCGCGGCGCTGAAGCAGCACGACCTCAAGGCGCTCCTCGCCTACTCCACCGTGAGCCAGCTCGGGTTCCTGACGGCGCTCGTGGGTGTCGGGACGTTCGCCGCCTTGGCCGCCGCCATCATCCACACGTTCGCGCACGCGCTCTACAAGTCGACCCTGTTCATGGTGGTCGGGATCATCGACCGGGAGGCGGGGAGCCGCGACATCCGCGAGCTCTCGGGGCTGCGACGCGTGATGCCGCTCACCGCGGCGGTGACGGGCCTGGCCGGGCTGTCGATGGCGGGGTTCCCGCCCTTCCTCGGGTTCGTCAGCAAGGAGGAGGCGTTCGGGGCGTTCCTGCGGGAGCCCGGCCCCGCGTGGCTCCGACCCACCGCCTCCGCCCTCGCCGTGACCGCGGCCGTGATGACCTTCGCGTACGGTCTGCGGATCTTCTCCGGCGCCTTCGCGGGCCCCCTCCGTCAGCCGCACCTCCGCGAGCCCGCCTTGCCCTTCCTCGCCCCCGCCGCGATCACGGCGTCGCTCGGGGCGCTGCTCGGCCCGATCGTCTCCGGTCTGAACCCGATCCTGGATCGTGCGGCCGAGAGCGCCACCGGTCACGCGGGATCGGTCGGGCTCGCGCTCTGGCACGGCCTCACGCCGGCCCTCGGCCTCTCCACGGTCACGCTCCTCGGCGGTGGGGTCCTGTACCTGATCCGTGGCCGCATCGACACGCTCGGGGATCGCGTGCGGGCGCCGACCTCGGGCGCTGCCGCCTTCGACGCGGCGTACGCGGGCCTGCTCCGCCTCGGTGCGTGGACGGCGCGCGCATCCCTCCCGAGATCCCTGGCGGGGTACGTCGCCTGGATCGTCGCGGGCGCCACCCTCCCCGGCCTCCTCGCGTGGATCTGGTGGCGGCCGGAGCTGCCCGGTCGGGCTCCCGGTTCCCCTGCCCTCGAGTGGGTCCTGGTGCTCGCGGTCGCCGCGGCCGCGC
>SIRV01000218.1 GCA_004366195.1 Actinomycetota bacterium | reverse complement strand
GGCTCGGCCATGGCGGCGCGCGCCGCCTCCCGCACCCCGCTCGTGCCCTCGAAGTAGGTGGGGACGATCCGGCCGGCCTCGATCACGAGCGCGGGGCCGATCCAGGCGCGGACGGCGGAGGGGTCGAAGAGCGCGCCGCTCGCGCCGACGGCCTGGAGGATCCGCCCGGGGTTCGGGTCGCCGCCCCAGGCCGCGGCCTTGATGAGGGGCGAGTCCGCGACGGCCTTCGCCACGCGGCGGGCCTGCCCGTCGTCCTCGGCGCCCTCGACCGCGATCCGCAGCACGTGCGTCGCGCCCTCGGCGTCGCGAGCGAGCTGGGAGACGAGGGACTCGGCCACCTCGGTCACCGCCTCCGCGAGCTCGGCCCAGGGCCGGGTGCCGGGCAGGACGGGGTCCCCGCCCGCCGCACCGCTCGCGAGCAGGAGGACGGTGTCGTTCGTGCTGGAGCAGCCGTCCACCGTGAGGGCGGAGAACGGCTCGGCCAGGGTCTCCTCGGCGAGGTCCCGCAGCGCGGCGGGCGCGACCGGCGCGTCCGTGGTGAGGAAGGCGAGCATGGTCGCGAGGTTCGGGGCGATCATGCCAACCCCCTTCGCACACCCCCCGACGCGGTAGCCGGCCCGCTCGGCCGCGGCCTGCTTGTCGACGGTGTCGGTGGTCATGATGGCGCGGGCGAAGGCGTCGCCTCCCTCCGGGGAGAGGGTGCGCACGAGGGCGGGGAGCGCCGCCGTGAGCTCCTCCAGGTGGATCCGCTCGCCGATCACCCCGGTCGAGCAGCAGAGCACGGTCTCGGGCTCGGTCCCGAGGAGCCGGGCGACGGCCTCCGTCGCCGCGAGCGCGTCGGCCTCCCCCTCCGGGCCGGTCCCCGCGTTCGCCTGCCCGCTGTTCACGAGCACCGCCCGCGCCCGCCCACCGGCCAGGCGCGTCCGCGAGATCCGTACGGGGTGGGCGGCGAAGGCGTTGGTGGTGAACAGGCCGGCGGCGGCGCACGGCGCGTCGGCGACGAGCAGGCCGAGGTCGGGGTGGCCGCTCGGCTTCATCCCGGCCGTGACGCCGGAGGCGCGGAACCCGCGGGGGAAGGTGACGCTCACGGGTAGACCCCCGCCGTCGGCAGCGCGGTCGTCTCGTCGAACCCGGCCATGAGGTTGAGGTTCTGCACGGCCTGCCCGGCGGCGCCCTTGACCAGGTTGTCGACGGCCCCGGCGACCACCGCCGCGCCGGTGCGGGGATCGACCACCGCCTGGAGCTCGACGACGTTCGAGCCGCGCACGCGCTTGGAGTCCACCATCGCCCCCGCGGGGAGCACGCGCACGAACGGCTCGCCCGCGTAGGCGGCGGCGAGCGCCTCGGTGAGCGTCTCCGTGGTGGCGCCGGCGGCGGCTCGCGCGTAGCACGTGATGAGCACCCCGCGCACCGCCGGCACGAGGTGCGGGACGAAGGTCACGCTCGGCGCCGGCTCCGCCCCGGCGAGCGCGAGCGACCGCTCCATCTCCGGCGTGTGCTGGTGCCGCGGGAACCGGTACGGGCGCACGCTGTCCTGGGTCGCGGCGTAGATCGTCGTCTCAGTCGGCTCCTTGCCTGCCCCCGAGAGCCCCGTCTTCCCGTCGACGAGGACGGGGCCGGGCTCGAGGAGCCCCTCGCGGTACAGCGGCGCGAGGCCGAGGGCGACCGGCGTCGGGTAGCAGCCGGGGTTCGCGACCAGCCGCGCCCCGCGCACGACGTCGCGGAAGAGCTCGGGGAGCCCGTAGACGGCCCGCTCGAGCCAGTCCGGCGCGGGATGCTCGAACCCGTACCACGCGGGGTAGGCCTCGGCCGGGAGCCGGAAGTCCCCGGCCAGGTCGACGGCCCGGAGCCCGGCCTCCAGGAGCGGGGGCACGAGCGAGGCGCTCACCCCGTGGGGCAGCGCGAGGAGGACCAGGTCCGCGCGGGCCGGGAGGTCCTCGGCCTCCAGGGGCTCCAGCCGCATCCCGGCGAGCGGGCCCGAGGCGAGATGGGGGTGCACCTCGGCGAGGGTTCGTCCCGCCGCCTGCCGCGCGCCGAGGACCGTCACCCGGACGCCGGGGTGGGTGGCGAGCAGCCGCAGGAGCTCGCCCCCGGTGTAGCCGGAGGCGCCGAGGACCGCCACGCGCGCGAGGTCTCCCACGTTGGCGAATAAGTATGCAGAGGCTGCATGGACATGTCACATCGGCGGCCGGTCCAGGCCCTCCGCCGCGTCACCGGCAGGGGATCCGCCACCGCCGGAGGGAGAGCCTCTTCTTCAGGAAGTTGAAGTTCAGGGCGTTGGCTCGGGGGCAGAACTCGTCCACCGCGAGACGGTACTCGACGCCGAAGACGGCCTTCCCCGCTTCGACGAAGCGGGACAGCCTTCCGCACTCGTCGTACTGGAAGCACTGCTCGTTCAGGGCGTAGTCGAAGTACGGCAGGAGCTTGCGGACCTGCCCGAGGTCGTTCTTGAGGGCCGCCGAGAGGCCGTGGCGGTGCGCCTCGTTCGCGAGCCACGCGTTGTACCGCAGCTGATCGCGCCCGGTGAGACCGAACCCCGTGCGGTTCGCGTACCCGTCGACGTTGTCGAACTCGATCCCGTCGAACCCCTTGCGCGCGCACATCGCGATACGCTCGCGCATGATCGGCGCGAGCACGTCTCGCCGGCGGATGTCGAGCCACCGCTCCCCGGGCCATCCGTTCGAGCGCCCGAGGATCTCCTCGGGGAACCGGTCGGCGTCCGGCCGCCAGTCCTCCCACGATCCCGCGCTGATGTAGCAGACGGCCGCCGCCCCGCGTCGGTGGATCCGACGGACGAGCCGTCGGGTGGCGTCGAACCCGTCGATGTCGTACATCTCCACGTCGAGCGAGACGTCAACCCGGCCCTGCAGCTGCCACTGCCAGCTCGTCTCGAGCGACGGCCGCCAGCACCCGTCGCAGGGAACGGGGTCGGGGAGGGCGTGCGCCGGCGGCACGCCGAGGAGCGTGACGGCGAGCGCGACGATCGCGGCGAGGCGCCTCACGTTCCCGGTATCGGCCGGGCCAGGGCCCGGCTTCAGCGCCCCCTTCCGGTCAGGGCAGGGTCTCGAGGGGCGGGTGGGGGGCCGCGTCCTCGAGCTCGGACCCGGCGACGGCGCTCCGCGCGATCGAACCCCGCGCCTTCCCGATCTGCGCGCGGAGCTCGTCGGCGGCGTTCCGCAACGTGGTGACCGACCGCTCCACCTTGTTCTCCAGGGTGATCTCGAGCGCGTCGAGCACCCGCGCGATCTCCCGCAGGGCGTCCGCGGCCTCCCCCGCGCGCCCGAACCGGGCGACGAGGCTGTACAGGAACAGCGTGACCGGCAGCGCCACGGAGTACGGCACGACGACGACCCCGGCCCGGAAGGCCTCCGCGTGGACCTTGCGGAGCACGGCGTACGCCGCGTCCGGCACGGCCGCCACGGCCACCGGCGTGGTGACCGCGGGGTCGAGGTACTTGGACACCTCGCGCACGCGGTCCCGCACCCCCTGCTCGATCTCGCGCACACGCGCCTCGCGCTCTGCGGGGTCCTCCGACGCCTCCAGCGCCTCCAGGGCGGCCACCGCGGTCCACTTCGAGTCCACCGGCAGCCGCCGACCGTCCGGCAGCTCCAGCGCGAACTCCACCGCCTTGCCGTTGATCTTGAGATCCGTGACCAGCATCCCGGGCGGCAGCTCCCGGAGCAGGTCGGCGAGGACGTTCTCCCCCGCCTTGCCCTTGGCCGACCCCCCGGCCAGCACGGTGGCCAGCCGCTGGACGACCTGCCACGACTCGCGCTCGCGCTCGGCCCGCTCCGCCGCCTGGGTCGCGAGCCGCTCGAGCGCGCCCCGCGCCTCGCCGAGCTCCCGCCGCAGGGCCTCCAGGTCGGCGTCCTTGGCGACCCCCGCGTCCGCCAGGCGCCGGAGCTCGGCCGCCTGGGCCTCGAGCCGTCCCTGGAGCACCGCTTCGAGCCGGGCGAACGCGTCCCCCTCCGCTGGCCCGCGCCGTGTTCGGAGCACCAGCCACGCGGCCACGACGCCCACCGCGATGCCGACCACGGGTCCGAGGATCACCGCGCCGTCCATGCCCGCCTCCTCGCCCGACGCACCACCGCGTGCCGCATGCTACGGCGCGGGTCCGACACCACCGACCGCCCCCGGCGCCCGACCGGCGAGGGTGCCGAGCTCCGCCTCCAGCGCCGCCAGCGTGAGCCCCTCCTTGCGCTGCCGCTGGTCCACGTAGAGCAGCACGACGATGAGCGTCGTGATGGGGGTGGTGAGGGCCGAGGCCAGCCCCGAGACGAGGGCCAGCACCACCCATGAGGTCGACACGAGCGCGGCGATCGCGCCGAGCACCGCCCCCACGACCATCGCCACCGATCCCCCCACGACCAGGGCCCCGAGCACCGCCCACGATCGGCCGCGCACGAGGTCCCACGAGCGCGCAAGGGCCCGGCGGGCCCGGAGCCGCTCGACGATGAGCGCCGGCACGAACAGGGACAATCGCACGAGCACCACGAAGCCTGGAACCACGAGCAGCACGAACCCCACGAGGACCGCGAGGCCCGCGAGGAGCCCGGCCAGGAGGAGCGCCCCGAGCCGCGACAGGCCGACCCGGTAGGCCTGGGCGAGGCCGGTACCCCACCCGACCAAGGAGCGCGCCGAGGCGAAGACCAGGGCGCCCTGGAGAGCGACGCTGGCCAGGAAGAACGCGACGGTGACGAGGAGCGCGCCCAGGGCCCGCGCGCCGACTTCCTCCGGGTCCAGCCGTTGCAGCTCCTCCGGCGGAACCCGGGGCACGAGCTCCTCCACGACCCACTCCTGGAGCAGGGTCAGCGGGACCGTCACCACCGCGACGATGGGGACCAGGGCCCGCCACCACCGACCGTACAGGCGGAACGCGCCCGCGAGCACATCGCCGAGGCCGCGCGGGGGCGGCGGCGGGGGAAGCTCGACGGGCTGCGACCAGCTCACTGGACCTCCTCGCGGGAGGCTACCCCATCCCCGCGTCCGGAGCCTTGAGCGGTGAGGACCGATGGAGCCGGCGGGCGGTGCCGCCGACGCCGTCCCCGGTCCGCTGCGGCGACGAGACGTCCCCTCGGCGAGGAGAGCAGAGCTCAGAAGACGGGCGACTCGCGCAGCCGCTCGAGGGCCTCCCGGGCCCGGACCCGAACCGCCTCGTCCTCGTCCTCGAGGGCGCGGGTGAGGGGCTCGACGGCCGCCACGTCCCGTGTCTCGCCGAGAGCGATCACCGCCCGGATGCGGTCGGGCACGTCCGGACAGCACAGTTCCCGGACGAGGAGATCGATGGCGATCGGCCCCAGCTCACCGAGGGCGAGCAACGCCGCCCGGTGCAGCGGGGGGTCGTCCTCTCGCTCCGCCGCCTCGCGGAGGGCCGGAACGGCACGCTGATCCCCCAGCCGACCGAGCGCGATGGCTGCGCGCTCGCGCACCATGGCGTCGGGATCGCGGAGCGCGGTGATCAGGTGCTCGACCGCCCGCGGGTCTCCGGAGGCCGCGAGCCCACACACCGACAGCCGACGGACGCGGGCGTCGGGATCGTCCAGTCCCTCCACGAGCCGCCGGAAGCACGCCTCCGTACCGAGCTCGACCTCCCCCACCTCGGTCCGCACCAGCATGGGCACCTCCTGAGCCGGTCCGACCCTATGGAGCCAGAGCCGGCGCCGCGACGACCACGCCGTGGGTCCCGGAACGACCGGGACGCTCGCCGTCGGTCGCGCGCCCTAGGATCTACGATGACCTGCGTGACGCCGCCCGAGATCCCGTTGCTCCGTGTCGGCGGGACGCACCGCGAGGCCGGCCGCGCCGTGGGGGAGGCCTGTGCGGCGGCGATCCGCTCGGCCTTCGACGAGGCCGAGATCCCCTGCGGACGCACGCGCGAGGAGCAGCTCGAGCTGGCCGACCGCTACCGAGAGGTGACCGCCGCGGCCTACCCCTGGTACCTCGAGGAGCTCGATGGGATCGCCGAGGGAGCCGGCGCCGACCCCCGCGAGCTCTTCGCGTGCATGATCGAGGAGATCTGGTACGAGCCGTACGCCTCGCGCCTGCGGGGGCGATGCACCGACCTCGTCGCCGTACCCCCGGCCACCGCCGGGGACAGGGTGCTCGTCGCCCACAACAACGACGTGTCCCGCGCCTACCAGGAGCAGCTCGTCGCGATCGAGTGGGCGATCGAGGGCGAGCCCGTCGTCCTCACGATCGGCAACGGGCTCTGGATGAGCGCCGGATGGAGCTCCGCCGGCCTGTCCTTCACCGGGAACGAGCTCGCGCCCCTCGATGAGCGGATCGGCATCCCCCGCGAGATCCAGTTCCGCTCGATGCTGCGCCAGCCGACGTTCGAGGACGCGGTGCGCGAGGCCCTCCGCCCCGACCGCGCCTCGAGCTACAACAACATCATCGTCGCGCGGGACGGCCGGGTGGCGAACGTCGAGGGCTCCGCGACCGACGCCGAGATCCTCGGGCCGGACGAGCGGGGGACGCTCGCCCACACGAACCACTACGTCTGCGAGCGGATGCGGCGGTACGAGGGCGATCCCTCGTACGTCCCGCACTCGAGCGCCCGCTACCGCCGGGCCCGTGAGCTCCTCGCCGCGGCGCCCCTCGGCTCCATCACCGTCGAGCGCCTGCGGGAGATGCTCGCGGACCACGAGGGGGCGCCCGACTGCCTGTGCCGGCACCCCGAGCGCTGGGGGGACACCCCGATGGGCTCGGCCACCGCCTTCTGGTGCGTGGCCGACGTGACCGAGATGGTCGTCACCTTCGGCCGCGGGAACCCCTGCGACTCGATCGCCCAGACCTACGCCTTCGACCTACGGGAGTGAGCCGACCGGCTCGCCGCCCTTCAGCACCACCACCGGCGCGAGGATCGCCCGCACGTCCTCCAGGGGGTCGGCCTCGTAGGCGCACAGGTCGGCGGCGGCGCCCGGGCCGATGACCCCCACGTCCGGCAAGCGGAGGAGCTCGGCGGCGACCGAGGTCGCGGCGCGCAGGGCGGCGATCGGCGGCAGCCCCCACTCCACCATCCGCACCACCTCGAGGGGCGCGCTCCCGTGGGGGTTGAACGGCGTTCCCGCGTCGGTCCCGCACACGATCCTTACCCCGGCTCGGATCGAGCGGCGGAACGCCTCCCGCGCCCGGTCCACGAGGGCGGTGGCCTTCTCCGCCGCGTAGGCCGGGATCTCGTCCGCGTGGTCCACCATGCCCACCAGGGCGCTCAGCGTGGGGACGTGGTACGTGCCCCGCTCGGCCATGCGCCGCGCCCCCTCCGACGTGAGCATCGAGCCGTGCTCGATCGAGTCCACCCCCGCCTCGACCGCGCGGAGGATGCCGGTCGGCCCGATGGCGTGGGCGGCCACCGTCCGACCCCAGGCGTGCGCCTCCTCCACCGCGGCCCGGAGCTCCTCCGGCGTGAACGCGGCGAAGTCCGCGGTGATCCCCGGGGTGAGCACGCCCCCGGTGGCCATGAGCTTGATCGCGGTGGCGCCGGCGCGGATCTCCTCCCGCACCGCGCGGCGCACCTCGTCCGGTCCGTCCACCTCCCGACCGAGGCCGACGTTGTGGCCGTGCCCGCCCGTCACCGTGAGCGCCCTCCCCGCGGCGAGGATCCTCGGGCCGGGCAGGCGCCCGCTCTCGACCGCGCGGGCCACCCAGATCGCGGCGTCGCCCCGGCCGCCGAGGTCCCTGACGGTCGTGACCCCGTGGCGCAGGGTGATGGCGGCGTTGCGGACGGCCTTGACGGTCGCCGCCGCCACGCTCTCCATCTCCCGGGCCTCGGCCGCGAAGTCGGCCGTCCCGTCGAAGCACAGGTGCACGTGCGCATCGATGAGGCCGGGGGTCACCACGACGCCGCGCGCCAGCTCCCGAGCCTCGCGCGCGTGTCGCGGGGCGCGGGTGTGGGCCCCGACCCAGGCGATGCGATCGCCTTCGATGAGGACCCCCCGCCGGG
Source organism: Actinomycetota bacterium (assembly GCA_004366195.1). Taxonomy (GTDB): domain Bacteria; phylum Actinomycetota; class UBA4738; order UBA4738; family HRBIN12; genus HRBIN12. The sequence continues at coordinate 546 of SIRV01000218.1, read as the reverse complement.
GACGGCGGACGCGGCCGTCGAACAGCGTCACGTCGGCGAGGTACGCGAGCACGGGCCCATCCTATCCGGGGAGCGGCCCACGGTTGCGGTAGGGCGCATGTCGCAGGGACCGCGCTCGGCTACGCTTCCTCCGCTCCACCGGACGGAGGGCGCTGGCTTGCTGGATCTCGTACGGGGCGCGGTCGAGACCGCGCGGCGGCTGGGGGCCGACTACGCGGACGCGCGGATCGTGCAGGAGACGACCGAGTCGATCACCGTCCGCAACCAGGAGATGGAGGGTATCGACCGGGCGAGCTCCGAGGGCATCGGTATCCGCGTGCTCGCCGCCGGCCGCTGGGGCTTCGCCGCGACGGCCCGCCTCGAGGAGGCCGAGATCGCGCGCACCGCGGAGCTCGCCGTCCGCATCGCCCGGGCCGCCGCACGGCTCCCGCGGGAGCCGGTCCGCCTGGCCGAGGTCGAGCCGGTCACCGGCAGCTGGCACTCGCCGATGCAGGAGGACCCCTTCTCCGTGCCCCTCGAGCGCAAGATCGCGCTCCTCGTGGAGGC